>NZ_CP063426.1:0-93051 GCF_015167415.1 Kosakonia pseudosacchari | reverse complement strand
CGCAGCAACCTGCTTGAAAGCCATGTCACACAGGAAAACCTGCGCTCACTGCGTCTGGAACTCATCGGTGATATTGCAGCCCGGCTGCAACCCCACGGGAGAATGAAATAATGTCTGAATTTCTCGACAGTCTTGTGAGTCTCCTTCAGAAAGGGGGCGAGAAAGACGGCGCCACCTCAGCCAGAGCGAACCTGCAGCAGGCCTGGGATTATCCTTCCCTGACGGCGGCGCTTCCCTGGCGTTATTACGATGACACCAACGACCTCTTTATCAACAACAGTACGGCCGGTTTTATTCTCGAGGCCGCGCCGCTGCCGGGAGCCAATGAACAGGTGGTGGCGGCACTGGATGACATGCTGCGCAAAAAGCTGCCCCGCAGGACGCCGGTCACCGTGATTATGGTGGCCAGCAAGTGTGTCGGTGAACGCATCGCAAGAGGGGTCAGTACCGATATGTGGAAAGGCCCGCTGGCCTCCCACCTTAACAGCATCACCCGCGCATTCTGGGAAAAGTCGTCCCTTGAGGGAATGGCCAACCGCCGCGAGTACCCGCTCTTTCTTCGCAATTACCGGGTATTCATTGTCTTCGGGAAAAAAGGCCGGTTTACCACCCGGTTAATGGACGAACTCAAGCAGATACGTAATACCATCCGCGTTTCGCTGGAAGCCGCCCGCATTGATTCCATCAACACTTCCGCCAGTGATTTCCTGTCGCTGATGCGTGAGCTGGTCAATTACCGTTCCGCTCAGGTAATGCCCGCCAGTGCCGAGTGGAACAGCGTGGAAGAGCTGAACCGGCAGGTCGTCGATCAGGGGATAGATATCAAGGTCCGGCCGTCCCATATCCGGCTGGAACTGCCGGAAAACGTCACGGAGGTGCCGGTCAGCTTTTCGCAGGAGCAGGTCTCAGGCACAAAACAGGTACGCCTTCCCGCGTCTGCCTGCCGTCTGGTGAACATGCAGCTTACCAAAAGCCCCACCCGTTTTGCGCTCTGGCAGGGTGCCGATAATCTGCAGAATTTACGTTTCCCCGATCTGGGGATCCCGTGCCCCTTTATGCTGACCTGGACGGTTGAGCTGGAAGAGCAAACCAGAAGCCAGAGTGAAGCGCTGCGCAAGAACATGGATCTCGGTAAAAAAGCGAATTCTGCTTACGCCATGCTGTTTCCCGGCGTCAAAAAACAGGCCGAAGAATGGCGACAAATGCAGATGGAACTGGGTACCAACGAAGTGGCGTTATGCCGCTTTTATTTCAATCTGACGCTGTTCACGCCGGATAACGATCAGGACTCTCTCTCCTGCGAACTGGCCGCCATCAACGTGTTTCGTAAAAATGAACTGGAGCTTACTACCATCCAGTATCAGCAGATGCGTAACTGGCTGGCCGCGATGCCCTTCATGATGCAGGAAGGGCTCTGGGCCGATCTGAACACGACCGGCGCCACGCTGCGCGCCAAAAGCTGGAACGCCACCAACCTGATGCCGGTGGTCGGGGAACGCAACCTTTCCCGACGCGGGATGCCGCTGCCCACCTACCGTAACCAGGTCGCCTTTTTTGACATGTTTGGTGAGGAGAACGGCAGCACCAACTTCAATATCGCCGTGACCGGCACATCCGGGGCAGGGAAATCGTTCTTTACCCAGGGGGTTCTGCGCGATGTGCTGAATGCAGAGGGCTTCGCCTGGGTCATCGACATGGGCGACAGCTACAAAAACTACTGTAAACAGGCCGGCGGCGTGTATCTCGACGGTGCAGAGCTGCGTTTTAACCCGTTTGCCAACGTGGTGGACAGCAAGGTGTCGGGCGAAAACATTATGCGACTGCTGACTGTGCTGGCCAGTCCCCAGGAGCCGCTCGATGCCGTGTGTGAGGCCATTCTGCTGAAAGCGGTGGTCTGGGCATTTGATCAGAAAGCACAGAAGGCCCGGATTGACGATGTCCATGCGTATCTTACCAGTGCGGAAGTAAACAATGCCTTCGAGGACAAACCCACCATCATTTCCCGACTGGCCGAGCTGGCACTGTTGCTGGAGCCTTACTGTACGTGGGGACCTTACGGGGCATACTTCAACGCCGACGAGCCAACACTGAATGGCGAAACCCGCTTTGCGGTGCTGGAACTGCTCAGCCTCGAAAACAAACCGAAGCTGCTCAGCGCCATCCTGTTTTCGCTCATTCTGGCGATTCAGGAAAAGATGTACCACAGCCCGCGTAACCTCAAAAAAGTGGCCATCATCGATGAGGCATGGCGCCTGCTCAGCGGCTCCAACCCGCATGCCGCAAAGTTTATCGAAACCGGATACCGCACCGTGCGTCGTCACCGGGGCGGCTTTATCACCATCACGCAGGGGATTAAGGACTTTACGGCCAGTAAGGAAGCGGAAGCTGCATGGAACAACAGTTCCACCAAAATTACGCTTCTGCAGGACGCCAAAGCCTTCAAACAGTACCTGACGGAATACCCCGATCAGTTCTCCGAGATTGAAAAAGAAGTCATCAAATACTTCCAGCCCGCGCTGGATACCGGCTTCAGTTCGCTGCTGATCACGGCAGGGGAGCGCAGTTCATTCCATCGCCTTTTTGTCGACCCGGTGACGCGGGCCATGTTCAGCTCACGCGGTGAGGACTTTGCTTTCATGCAGGAGGAACAGAAAAAGGGAGCCAGTTCAGAAGAGGCGGCTTACCGGCTTGCCAGGGTGAAATACGGGCCGGAGCTTGCGGCGCTTGAAGAATGGGTGAAAGCAGCATGAGTGAACACAACGAAAACCCCGCAGACGGGGGTGTGGTACAGGAAGGCGTGTCTCAGCCCGGCTGGCTGGCGTCGGTCCGCTGGCGATTAGTGGTCTGTATGCTGGTCTCGCAGATGATCATGACCGGTATCGGCTGGCTTGTCATTAAAGCCGGCATACCGGAGGTGGTGACCTTCGATATGAAGGGCACGTGGGACATTTTTATGCAGCAGTCTGCGCAGCAGAAACTGGATGAGGAAAAGGCGAAAGCACTCGTTACACGGTTCAACCGGGCCATGAGCGACAGCCTGAGCGACTGGCAGAATAAGCATAACGTCATCATTCTGGTGCAGCCTGCTGTCGTCAGCACACAGCAGGACATTACCACAGATATCCGCAACGACATTGCAGTGCGGATGCAGGAGGGCAAATGACGCTTTCCCGCAGACTGGTGGCAGTGCTCATCATGACACTTTCCGCCAGTGCCGGGGCGAAAGACCTCGGCACGTGGGGGAATCTCTTTGAGCCGGCAGAGCAGGATATGCTGGTTTTTATCCGGAACCGCCTGACATCAATGGAGCAGAGTGGTGAACTGGATACGCTCAAAAAAGAGGCCATTGAACGCGTTAAACGTAACGCCGTCAGGCCACCCCCGGTGGTGGGCCTGACCCCCGCCAGTAAGTACCGCACCTTCAGCTTTGACCCCACATTTACCGTCAACGAAACCATCACCGATATGAAGGGCAACATTATTGCCCGCAAGGGTGACAGGGTGAATCCGCTCGACCGGGTGCCCTACAGCCAGACGCTGTACTTCATCGACGGCGACAACCGCGACGAAGTGGCATGGATGAAGCAGCAGCTTCCCGGCGCGGGGGATTTCAAAGTCATCCTGGTGAAGGGAAACATCAAGGAGACCAGCGATGCGCTGGATGAGCGCATTTATTTCGATCAGGCCGGAGTGCTGACAACGAAGTTTGGTTTTGAACACACGCCGGTGCGTATCACCCGCGATAACCGGGTGCTGAAAGTAGAAGAAATTCCAGTAAGTGGAGCCAGCAAATGACACAAGAAATGATGAAAAATAAGACAGGAGAAAGGAAGGTACAACCTCAATGGATCAGCGGGGAATGCCTCAAGGAGGTCTATCCGGAGCTGGAAGCGTGGAAAAACCAGCTGGTCACAAAAGCCTTCATTGGCTGGCAGCGCGCCACTGGGGTGAACGTTGATGAACCGCAGAAACGTGATGAGCGTTTTCCGGACTTTTTGCTGACGGTGATGCTCGATAAACAGAAGGAGAGTTGCCGGTGAATAAAATAATAATCGCTACAGCCGTGTGGCTTCTGGTTTTTGGGGTAAGCGCGCAGTTTATCGAGGAGCCTCTGGTCAGCCGGTTAGCGTTATTTAACGACGTTCTGATAATTCTGGCCGCCATTGCCCTCCACGGGTCTCTGAAACACAGGCGTGAGGAAAAGGTGGAATGGAAAAACGGCATGCCGGTTGATGAACGACCGGACGAAAAACTGACTGATATCAGTACCGCGATGTATCTGTGGCAGCAGAGCGGCATCATGAGCACACACATGATGCTCGAAAACCTCAGCAAAGCCCTTAACCGCGCCGGATATGACATGACACGGGAACTGGTTCATGGTCATTTTTTACCTGATATTGGTTACATGCTCCCGCATTTGCGTAAACAGGTTGCCGCCGACCTTGTAAGAGCGAAAGAGCTTCACTGGGCACCGGAACAGTCACCGGAAGTACTGGATGATGTGGTCCGCCTTAGCGAGAAATCAGGCTTTGGTGAAAAAATGCTGGAGGATTTGCTGGAGAATCTGGGTAAGCGGGGCTGGCGGCTACGGCAGCTCAGAACAGACCGTGAGTTGTATGCATACCCCCTGCAGCAAATTGTGGTGAAAGTGACCGGTAAATATGACGCCCGAAAGGGCGACTTCATTCAGTGCCTTGAACATCTGGCCACAACCCTGGACACTGAGATTAAAGTACCCCTGACGAACAACGTTTTTCCCGATGAGCACGGGCGGTACAGTGGGCCGGATATGGCAACTGAAGTCCGTTATTCAGTCACCAGAATGGCGTGCGATTCTCCTCCCGGTTTTTTCCCTGAACCGTGCCCGTTATCACCGCCGCCAGCGCTCACCGGTATGATGAAAGAATTCAATGCAAGCCTGGAAAACCACATTGTGGTCATACTGCAGCGCACCCGTACAGCCAGCCCGGACATGCTCCCGGTGATGCTTAAAAAAGTCACCAGGCAACTGGAAGATGGGCTGACGTTGGGTGTGGACGAGGATGATGACACTGGCTATGCCTTCGCCTGTCAGGGCAGGTGTTTCGACTGACCGATCACATCTATGCAAGGTTGCCCTATGCAAAAAGACCAGAACGGGGCGGAAATGAAGATTATCTCGTCTGTCAGGCACAACGCCATGACCGATGCCTGTCTGAACGACATTCTGAGAGAAAACCCGCTCTACAACACGTCCGCTGTTGTCCGGGGTGCCATCCTGGCCCTGCACCGGCTGGATAAAGAAACGCGCGCGCAGCTCATCATTGAAGCCGCCAGCCACTGAGTCCTGTTCACTTTAACGCCCTCCCGCCAGCCGGTGGCCGTGGCATTTTCCTTTCCGAGGCAAAATATGAAACATCCTGAGTCTGTCGGGCCGCTGCCGGTCGTCCGTACACATGACGGTTACTGGTGCCACCCTGCGCTTGACCGCTTCTACGCGGGACGCGAGTACATTCACCCGGCTGAGTACAAAAACTGGCTGGCTGAAAACGGTCTGGAAGACTGTATGGTTTACCTTGAGGACGACGAGGGTTCCCCCGCCGCGAATGAATACGCAGAGACGGCATCCTTTGCCTGCTGGCAGCCACCGGTTCCGGACGGTGCGGGCTGGTTTGTCGGCGCGATTTTTGACGGTGAAGATTATGGTCCCGTCTGCATCTGGCTGCGTCCACTGGAGGTGCCATGCGACGTCAGCTGAGCGCGGTGTTCTTCCTGCTGGGTCTGGCATTGGCTGGCGTTCTGTTGCCTTCCTCACCGGCCGTTGCCAGTGACGCCGGTGAAGGGCGCTGGGTGAATCCCATATCTGATGTCTGCTGGAAATGCCTGTTTCCCATGACCCTCGGCAGTATCAAACTTGCCTCCGGGCCGCAGCCGGACACAAGTAACCCCTCCAGTCCAATCCAGATTTGCCCGATGGGTGTGCTTTACCGTATCGGGCTGGCCATTGGCTTCTGGGAACCAATGGCCATGACGGATGTAACCCGCGAGCCGGGCGTGATGGTAAACATGGGCGGGTTTAAAATCGACCTCGGTCGGACCGGCACCGGTACGGCCGGCCAGAGTGACAGGCCTGCGGCCGGCACGTTCTACCATGTCCACTGGTACAAATACCCTTTGATATGGTGGCTCAATATCATCACCAGCCTGGGGTGTCTGCAGACCGGGGATATGGATATTGCCTACCTGTCAGAGGTGGATCCGCTGTGGAATGACTCCACGCTCTCGATGCTGATCAACCCGGAAGCTGCTCTGTTCGGCAACCTGATTGCCCAGGGGGCGTGTGCAGCCGATGCCGCAGCTGCTTCTGCCGGTCTGCCGCTGTCGCCGCTCTTCTGGTGCGCCGGTGCGCAGGGCTCTGTGTATCCGCTGACAGGCTATACCTCCGGCGAGTTTTCACCGCTGGAATCCTCCCTGCTGGTCACTGAGCGTATGGCTTTCAAGATGCACCGCGAAGGACTGGTCTGGAATTCCATCGGTGCAGACAACGCAGTCTGTAATCAGTATCCGTCGCCCATCATCCCCAAAGAACGATGGCGGTATCAGATGGTGAACATGCAGCCTGAAGCATCGAGCTGTCACCCTTTCGGGGCCAGTACGCAGCTCTGGGGAACATCCCATAACCCGCCATCATCAAAGAAAAATTTCGGTTATCTCCTCTGGCGTAAACGTAACTGCGTCTTTCTCTGAGGTCTGCCATGAAAAACTCTCTTATCCGGGCGCTGCTTGCCGGCAGCCTGGCTTTTAGCATGTCTGTCACTGCCAGCGAGCAGGTGAATGTTTCCCCCCAAGACCGGGTGTGGATAAAACAACAGCAGGACGACCTGCAGGCGTTCAAAGACACTCTGTCCGCGCAGTCCTACACCCTGCCACAGGCGCAACAGGACATGATTTCCCGCCTGCAGCAGGGTATCGCGGCCGGGCAACCGGGGACTGAGCAGAAAACCTTTCCGGCCATTTACTTTGTCAGTCTGGGTATCCCCCACGAAGGGCTGCTGCCGATGCTGAAAGACGCAAACCGTTTCAGTATTCCGGCAACCATCCGGGGACTGCTGAATAATGATTTCCGCGCCACCGCTGCGGCGATGTTCAGCCTCTCGAAAGAGGACAAAAATACCGGGGTGCAGATAGACCCGACGCTGTTCAGTGATTATCACATCACAGCCGTGCCGGCGCTGGTTGTCACCTGTCCGGGTCACTACGACGTAATTCGCGGGAGTCTTCCGCTGCAGCAGGCACTGGAAAAAGTTGCTGAAAAGGGTGACTGCGCCTCAACAGCACGTCAGTTACTGGAGGCCGCACGATGAAATACCCCATTGTGCTTCTCGCTCTGCTGGTCTTTGGTCTTGTCCGGGCGGATGCGAACAGCGATGCCTTTAATGCCGGCGCAAGTTTCGGTAAGGGCAGTTCGTCACAGGGGACGTCCTCCCTGAAAAATCCCGATACCGTCGCGGGCAGTATTCCGGGCTACACCACAAACCCGCCTGAGAAAGACTACTACGGTGGCGTGTCCGGGGGCGATGGTGGTCTGAGCAATAAAGGGCAACAGGCATTAGAGAACAGTGGTGCCGCGCAGGCCGTTATTGATGCGGGCACAAAAAACAAACCTCCGGTTATCGATCCGAACGCGCCGTTTATCACCGCCGGAAAAGGGGCTGAAAGTAATTCCGGTAGCGTAATGGATGGCACCAGCTCTCAGTGCACGGCGACAACGGTTTCTAAATCCGCGTTTGAAAACTATACCTGCGACCGGGACGTGGCGGTTATTCAGACCTGTGGCCGGACAGCCTCCATAACGGGTTCATATCAGGATAATTACACCTATAAGACTGTCACTATCGATTCCGATAATCTGGATGTCAGTAGTTATATCGTCAACTGGCCCATGCCTGCGGGTACGGTTTACTCCGCGAGCATGAATTACACATTCAAAAAAGGCGATGTGTACAGTAATGGCAACCTCTATCTGAATATCACGACGCTCGGTCAGTTTATGACCATGTATGACAACTCGGGGTCTTACAACATTCCCGGCGGTCAGACATTCACACAAGGACAGAATCTGACCATTGTTTTTGGCAACCACGATAACAACAAAGAAGTCGTTCCGGCAGCGTGGAGGCAGGGAAAGCTATATCACATCTATCATTTTGTCATCACCATTGTTTTTCGAACCGGTGAGCGCGTGTGGGTTCCGCAGACAACCTGGTCAGAAAGCTGTGGTTTTGACAAAACGAAAGCGCTTTCTAGCGCGGGGAGTGTTTGTACAGACCCTGGCGGAACTCGGACGGTTACTGTTGATGGCAAGCAGTACAGTCAGACCAACAGTTGCTGGGCATATACCGATTCGTATGTGACGGCCACCGACTCAAAAGGTAACTGCGCGTCGCTGATGAGTGACCCGGCCTGCACACTTTCCGGCCATACCTGTACCACCACAGAGTCAGGCATCTGCACTCACCAGTCGGAAACGTATCAGTGTCAGAAAACCTACTCTTCTGGTGGTCTGGTCTGCGGTGGCCAGTATTTCTGCAAGACCGGGGACTGCAGTGATACTGATGGTGCCGGTGACAGCGGCTTCGATACCGCGGTGGCCAAACTGGCGGGGCTTGCTTCTGCTGCGGCCGATGTGACGAATGACCAGATAAACGTGAAAGCGTTCACTGGCCGGGCGATGAGTTGCCGCAAGGCATTTGCCGGTTTCTCCAACTGTTGCAAGGACAGTGGGTGGGGACAGGACACGGGGCTGTCAGCCTGTAATGATGACGAACTGGCACTGGGCAAAGCCAAAGCCAAAAAAATCACCGTTTCTGTGGGCGATCGCTGCGACCATCAGGTGCTGGGCGTCTGTGTCCAGAAAAGCCAGGTGTACTGCGTGTTTGACGGCAAACTGGCGCGCATCATTCAGGAACAGGGCCGGCGCGATCAGCTGGGGATCGGCTTTGGTAGCGGAGACAGCCCCAACTGCAGTGGTATCACGGTGCCACAGCTGCAGGGTATCAACTTTGACCTTATCAACTTCGCCGATTTCTACTCTGACCTGATCAATAACCAGAAAATACCGGACTCCGGTGTGATGGTGCAGCAAATCAAGGACAGAATTGCCGCTCAGGTTCAGCAGCAACAGAGCAGCGGAGGGGCAAAATGATAAAACGGCTCCTTCCTCTTCTGATGATGGTGCTGGCGCTGCCAGCAACCGGCGAGGAAATCATTTCGCCGGCACCACCGTTTACCGGCTGGTCCTGGTACAACGAACCGAAAACGCCCCCGAAACCGGCACCTGTGCCCCCTCGTGAACAGCCTGAAAAACCGGAGATTCCGGACTTCAGCAAAATGTCAGCGGTCGAGCAGGCAAAGGTTCTCCAGGCTTACACACGGGAGGCGCTTAACCGCGCCATCCTGTACCCGACGCGGCAAAACACAGCGACGTACCTGAAGTGGCAGAAGTTCTGGACTGACCGCAGCTCGATGTTCAGTCAGTCCTTTGCCGCTGCGCAGCTGACGCACCCGGAACTGGATTACAACCTGGAATATCCGCACTACAACAGCATGGCGCCGCTGGTTCAGACCCGCGACCAGCAGCAGCGCCAGCAGGCCATTGCCGATCTGGGGCAGCAGTACGGCCTGTTTTACTTCTACCGTGGAAGTGACCCGATTGACACCCAGATGGCCGGGGTGGTGGCCGATTTTGCGAAAGCCAACCATCTGTCGCTGATCCCTGTCTCGGTTGACGGGCAGGTGGCACCTTCGCTGCCGGACTCCCGCCCGGACAGCGGCCAGACTCAGGCGATGCGTATCACGCATTTCCCGGCGCTGTTCCTCGTTGACCCGCGTAACCGTGATTACCAGCCGCTGGTTTACGGGTTCATGACGCAGGATGACCTGGCCAAACGCTTCCTGAACGTTTCCACTGGCTTCAAACCTAATTTCTGAGGTTCTCCATGAAAACCATCATTAACGGGCGCCCCCTGCGCTCACTTCGCCGTGCCGTCTGGTTCAGTTTTGTCACCGCGCCTGCACTGGCGCTCTTTTGCCTGTTTATTTTCCTGACCTTCAATAACTCACTTGCGGGGGCGTTTCTGGAAGAAGCCCGTGGTCTGGTTGCCGGCACACCTGCAGACAAAGTGCGGGTATGCGCGCCACCTCTTAACGCGGAAGGTGAGGGGCATTTTCCTCCGCCTGTTCTGACGCCCCCCTGTGAGCCGGTACTGAGGGATGCAGCCGACTGGCAACGGTCAACCGACAGCAGTATCCGGCATATCTACAAATTCCTGGTCATCCTGGGCGCGTTCACGTGGTGGTTCTGCAACGGTATGGCCGGGTTAAAAGACACCGGGCGCTGGCTGAAGGAGCGGGCAATGAAATTTAACGCTGTCCGGCGGGCAGTTCAGGGCGGACATGGCAAACAGGATAAGGAATGAAATGATGAAATCATTATCTGAAATCGTTGCCTTTTTTGCGGTCGGAATGGTGCTGAAAATGCTGAGCGAAATCATCGCGGTGTATCCGAATGTCGCGCAGCAACTGGTCCTCTGGCTTGCGTATTTTTTGCTGGCCCTCTCAGCAGGGCTGCTTGCCTTTAACCGGTTCTGCTACTGGCGTCAACGGCACAACACAAACCCGGAGGTGCCCCGTGACCAGTAAATTCCTGGTGTCGCTGTTACTTCTGTTCCCCCTACTGGCCAGTGCCGGTGCGCGGGAAGAAATCGCCGCCATCGATGCGGCCAAAGCCACGCCGTCACAGCCCGATGCCGGCACGGTGAAACAGCCCGCCACGGCAGCACCGGTGATGATGCAACTGCCGGACGGGCGGCGGGCAGATATGGCGGATTATGCCGTGGTGGTCTTCATGCAGTCCCACTGCCAGTACAGTGCCAGATTTGACCCCGACCTGAAGCGCTGGGCGGATGAGCATCGTATCCGCGTGTACCCCTACACCCTGGACGGCGGCGGGGATGCGTCATTCCCGGTGCCGCTGATACCGCGTAAAACCGACCCGGCCTCGCCGCTGGCGGATGAAATCATGACGTTCTTTGGCAACGGTCTGCCGATCGCCACGCCGACCGCCTTTATGGTGAATGTCCACACCCTGAAGGCGTACCCGCTGACGCAGGGGGTGATGGATATCACCACACTGGAACACCGCTATGCCAGCCTGATTCAGGCAGATATGGATCAGCTCGACCCCCGTTCACTTCCTCCCATGCCGGCGAACGCACAGGTTACGCCGCAGTAATACAGACGGACTACAGAATGAATACATCCATGTATGCATTAACGCGTTCCGAGCGCGCCTGCCTGCAGTACAGCATTGCGTTTCTCGTGTCGGCCATCTTCTACGGTTTTCTCGCTTCGCGAGTGGTAAGGGAGTTGGGGCGGCCGTATATGACTTCACTTATTCAGGATTTACCAGTGTTGCTGCTGATCTCACTGTGTGCCGGTTTTTTATTTACCACGGTGACCCATTACGCCATTAGGCAATCTTTCGCTCAACGCCCAAGGGAGGGAGTCCATGATTAAATCTCTCCTGACTGCCGCGCTGGTCTTTATAACCGGGATGGCATCGCTTCCCGTGCACGCGGACGTGAATGGTGATCTGAACGGGTTCTTCGGGAGCCTCGGTTACAGCGGCAACGTGACTCAGGCTCAGGCGTGGCAGGGACAGGCTGCCGGTTACTTCACCGGCGGTTCGGTCTACCTGCGTAACCCAGTCAAAAACGTACAGCTTATCTCGATGCAGGTACCTTCCCTGAACGCCGGCTGCGGCGGCATAGATGCCTATCTCGGCTCGTTTTCGATGATTAGCGGTGAAGAAATTCAGCGCTTTGTGAAGCAGATAATGAGCAATGCCGCCGGCTATGCCTTTGACCTGGCGCTGCAGACGATGGTGCCGGAACTGAAGCAGGCAAAAGACTTCCTGCAGAAACTGGCCAGTGACGTGAACTCAATGAACATGTCTTCCTGTCAGGCAGCGCAGGGCATTATCGGCGGTTTGTGGCCTGTCACTCAGGTGTCGCAGCAGAAAATCTGTCAGGACATCGCCGGGGAAAGCAACATGTTCTCGGACTGGGCAGCATCCCGTCAGGGCTGCACGGTGGGTGGGCAGAGTGACAACGTCACCAGCCACGCCGGCGACGCTGAAAAAGACCAGGTGCTGAAGAACAAGAACCTCATCTGGGATGCGCTGAGCCGTAACCATATGTTCGACAGCAACCGTCAGCTCAAGGAGCTGGTGATGAGCGCCGTGGGCTCCATCATCTTTAACAAGGACGGGCAGGTGACCATCCTGACCCCGCTGGTCGATAACCGCGACCTGGTGAAAGTGCTGATGCGGGGCGGGAGTGCGAAGGTGTACGGCTGTGACGAGGATACGCTGTGTCTGGTACCGGTCGTCGTGGATATCAATATTCAGGAAAACAATGCGCTGGTCACCCTGGTGAAAAACCTGATGCTCTCCATGCAGTCGAAGCTGGTTGAAGACCGTCCCCTGACTGACCAGGAAAAAGGCTTCGTTAACACCACGTCCGTGCCGGTGCTCAAGTACCTCACTAATGCCCAGAGCATGGGGCAGAGCGCCACCTACCTGATACAGGTGAGTGACTTCATCGCGCAGGACCTGATGATTCAGTACCTGCAGGAACTGGTCAAACAGGCCTCGCTGTCGATGGCCGGTAAAAACTGGCCGGAAGAGGCCGCCTCAAAACTGCGCGATAACGTCATCCATGCCCAGGGACTTCTGGCCGACATGAAACTGCAGTCTGCCGCCGACCAGAACGCGCTGGACGGCATCGACCGCAATATGCAGTACCTGCAGCAGCAGGTATCCACGATTGTTTCCGGCTCATACCAGAGCAACTATCACTGGGGGAATCCCTGATGCTTGAAATCTATACCATATACGGCGGCGGGATGTGGAAATCGGCCTTTGACGCTGTCGTCGGCATCCTCGGTACCAGCACCTGGGGGACGCTGCTGCGCATTGTCGGCACCTTTTCCGTGCTGGGTATCGTGGCGTCGTTTGTCAAAAGCCGTAACCCGATGGTGTTTGTGCAGTGGCTGGCGGTGTTTACGCTGATAACCTCCGTCCTCATCGTCCCCAAAAGGTCGGTGCAGATTATTGATATCACGGATCCGGCGACGGTCTGGGTGACCGATAACGTCCCGGTGGGGCTGGCCGGGATTGCCTCCCTGTCTACCAGTATCGGTTTTCATGTGGCACAGCTGTATGACTACATGATGGCGCGCCCGGACTCGGTGACCTACACCAAAACCGGAATGCTGTTTGGCTCCGGGATTGTGGCGGAAAGCAGCGACATGCAGACGCAGAATCCAGAGCTGGCGCAGATGCTGCCGGATTACGTGGAAAACTGCGTGATTGGCGACATCCTCCTGAATCACAAATACACGGTAAACGAGCTGCTCAACACCACCGACCCGCTGGGGCTTATCACCAGTAACCCCAGCCCGTTGCGCGGCATTTTCAAAACGACCAGTGACACGCGTGAATTTCTGACCTGCCAGCAGGCTGCCGCGCAAATCCAGACGCTGGCCGGGCAGGATGCGCAGATCAGCAGTCCGACGTTTGCCTGGCTGACGCAGAAAATCTTCGGCAACCGCCTGAACGGTGCCACGCTGCTGGCCAACTCAATGGGCGAAAGCTACGGCTTTTTCTATGCCGGTGGGCTGAGTGCCGCGCAGATCATGAAAAACAACGTGACCAACAGTGCGATACAGCAGGGCATCCGGGGCTTTGCGGCACGGTCTTCTGACACAGCCAACCTGCTGAACCTCGCGACCGAAAGTGCGGCCACCAAGCAGCGTATCAGCTGGGCGGCGGGCAGCACGCTGGCCACCCGGCAGCTGCCGTTCCTGCAGTCCCTGATGATGCTGATTCTGGTCTGTCTGTTCCCGTTGGTCATCGCGCTTGCGGCGGCCAACCACTCCATCTTTGGCCTGAACACGCTGAAGATATATATCTGCGGGTTCCTTTACTTCCAGATGTGGCCGGTGATGTTCGCCATCCTGAACTATGCCGCCACGTTCTGGCTGCAGACAAAAACAGGAGGGACACCCCTGGTGCTGTCTAACAAGGATGCGGTGGCGCTGCAGCATTCGGATGTGGCCAATCTGGCCGGTTACTGCGCCATGTCGATTCCGGTGTTGTCCTTTTTCCTGACCAAAGGTGCAGCGGCAATCGGCTCTCAGGTGGCCGGCAGCGTGATGAGTTCGATGGCCTTCGGCTCAGCCGGCGTGGCCTCAACCACGGCAGACGGCAACTGGTCGTTTAATAACATGTCGATGGATAACGTCAACCAGAACAAACTGGACACCAACCTGATGCAGCGGCAGGGTCAGCAGACATGGCAGGCGGATAACGGCTCCAGTCATACAGTCACGGCAAGCGGCCAGAATGTCATTGATGGTTCCGGTGCGATGTCTAATCTGCCGGTGAACATGCGCCTCAGTCAGCTGGCCAGCAGCGGATTTCAGGAACAGGCCCGGCTGTCGCAGGTGCAGGCGCAAACCTCACTGGACGGCTATAACCACAGCGTCACCAGTGGCTGGTCTCAGCTGCAACAGGTTGCCAGCCAGAGCGGCAGTACCGACAGTCTGAATCAGGGTTCGGATAACAGCCAGACAATGAATGTGTCACGCGGTGCCACTATGATGATGTCCGCTGCCGAGAGCTATGCGAAAGCGAACAACATTTCGACTCAGCAGGCTTATAACCAGTTAATGGATATTTCTAATACGGGATCTGTTAACGCAGGTGCATCGGCAAATATTAATTGGAAAAGTAGCGATCAGGCGCTTGGTAAGCTCGGCGCACTTGCCACGGGGGTTAGCGTATCGGCTGAAGGACATGCCAGAGGAGACTGGACGCATACATCGGGTAGCAGTCACGGGACACAAAATTCTAATACAAATACAAACGATTTCAGAAGCGATAAAAACAGCCAAGCTGTCCATGATTTCAAACAGGGAATGGACATGGTTACCAGTAGCCGAGTCAGTGATTCTGCTAATCACTCCGAGAGTGCCGGAACCAGCAATGTTCAGCAGCTTGCTGCAACACTTAATGATGCGCAGAGCCAGTATCATCAGTTCACTACCAGTTCTACCAACAGCAATGAATTCAGCCGCATGGCTACGCTCGCTCAGAATGAGAGTGCCAGCCTGGATACCAACTATACCCAGGAGTTTGTGGACTGGGCGTCTAACAAGTACGGGGATAAAGCACAGGCTATGCTGACCAGCGCACCCACGGCACGTGAGGCAGCAATGGAGTTTGTTAACGAGCGTCTCAAACCTGAAATCATGGGGGATTATCAGCAGGGGCGAGCCGATCTGAAAGGTGGCAGTGAACATGCCGCGTTCAGTGGTGAGCAAACAGCTAATCAGACAGTGAGCCGTATTTCGGGACAACAGGATAATAACGAGACAATGACACACTCCAATCAAAACCATCACGAACAGATAAAGGGCGTGATCAGCAATGCGACCACACTTTCTCAGAGCTTGCCTGCCGAAGAGAGTTCTTCGGGACATAATCTAAGGGGTTACCGGGTGCCAGGAGACGATATGCAGAATGACTTCAGGGCAAACCAGAATCGCCTTAAGGAACATAGTCTTGAAGAATCAAATGACATTCAACAGAAGGTGGCAGAACAAAGATCTGCCAGTGAGCAAAATATCAACAAATCTGCTGGGGAAATTGATAAAAAGCAATCCACTGTTCAGAAAACCAGTGGTATGCTTAAGGATGAAAATCATACTGCGAGAAGCAGTTTTGATTTAGGTTTTAAAGAAGAACAATATTCCCAGTCAAATGTACTAAATCCTTTTGATGGATTGGATGGAAACAAACTACAGAACGATATTGAGAAAATGAAAAAACAAGGCTCTGGAGGAAAATGAAATGAGAATTAAACCATATTGGATGATTTTCCCGGTAGCAATGAGTCTTGTATTCTTTGGATTGCAGCAGTTTTCTTTCGGAGGCAAAGCGTTTTTTCAGGGTCTTTTGTTGTCTATTCCTGCATTTGTATTATATGGAGTATGTACTTTACTGCTGCGTAAAGTCATCAATGGGATACATGTTGAAAGAAGTAGAACGTTAAGAAATTTGTTCTTTACCCTCGAGGTAATTTTGCTGGGAATGATTGCACTTTCTCAGTTGAAGATACTGGAAAGTGAATCAAGCGTTATTACTTTCGTTGGAATAAATACGGCTTTAGCTTTTGTTTTTTTATGCGTCGTATTACAAAGCTCAACGGTAAACAAAGAACAAGGCCAAAGACCCGAAACTATGTCTGGAAATCGGTATAACCCTTCAAATGGATTACCTACATATTCAGGGTATATTGACGTTAAAGGAAATCCTGTTGGTTCAAAGATAACCAGAAGTTAAATATAGAGGGCTGCGCTCTCTATATTTTTGTTTTTTCTTTGAAAAATCAAAGCGTAAATAATCTCCTTTTCCTGCCCACCTAAATTTGATCGCTAGAGAAAGGTAATATAATGAAACTGAATATAATTGCAGTTTGCGGCCTCATTTTGTCTTTATTTACACTCACTGGCTGCGGAGCAATGAGTACAGCCGTAAAAAAGCGTAATCTCGACGTAAAAACACAAATGAGTGAAACCATTTGGCTTGAGCCGGCGAAAGACAAGACGGTATTTGTTCAGGTGCGTAATACCTCAGATAAGGACATGTCAGAACTACAACCGCAAATAGTGTCTGAACTTACCGCAAAAGGATATCGCGTGACGTCTTCGCCTGATGCCGCGTATTTCTGGGTGCAGGCGAATGTCCTTAAAGCGGACAAGATGGATTTGCGTCAGACTCAGGGTTTCCTCAGCTCCGGCTATGAGGGTGGTGCCACCGCTGCTGCGCTGGGAGCCGGTATTACCGCCTACAACTCCAGCTCTGCCGGCGCGACACTGGGCGTGGGGCTGGCATCCGGACTGGTGGGGCTGGCCGCCGACGCAATGGTGGAGGACGTGAACTACACGATGGTGACCGACCTGCAGATTTCCGAGCGCAGTAAAGCCACAGTCACGACCGCCAATTTGGCCGCACTGAAACAGGGTTCTTCTGGGATTAAAGTACAAACCAGTATTGATATGGGAAATCGTGCTAAATATCAGACTCGAATTGTCTCAAATGCAAATAAAGTAAACCTCAAGTTTGAAGAAGCAAAACCGATACTTGAAAAGCAACTTGCTAAATCAATCGCTGGCATTATGTAATCTGCATGCCTGTGAATAACAGGCGACAAATGATCATTTCAAAAAGGATATTAAAGATGAAAAAATTGGTACTACTCCTTTCAACTACCGCAATCGCAATTGCATTATCCGGTTGCTCCTCGCCTAAACAAACTGAAGACGCATCTGTGGTCTCAGCTGGTCAAGAGTGTGCTGATACAGTCCTTACTGCTGCAAAAGGCAAGACTGGTACGCGAAAATTTACTCACATTCAGAGAGATGATTCATTTGTCGTAAGATTTGGTAACTCTTCTCAGGAAAAGCATGTCTTAACGCCAGTTCCATACGCTGAAGCGTCTGCTTTAGATAACGGTAAACCGGGTAGTGCCTGGAATAGTTGCATGTCGGGTAAAGGCTTCACAATCACAAAACCATAGCGGGTAAATTCCCCTCTGTGATGTGATTCATCGAACTGATGCCCATCAACTGATGATCAGGACGATATAAAAATCGAAGCTTTGCTACACGCTACTTCAATGCGTATCTGCACACATTTTGTCCCGTGGATATTTCGCTTCCTCATCGGGTATCAGCTGCGTTGATACCCGAATTGCGGCGAGCGCTGCGGGTTAAAACACCTCTAAAAGACCTCTTCCATTAATTCATCCCACGCTGTCCCTTCTGCGGACGGTGCGATGACGGCCGGACATTAACTATGAGCTTTAAAGGGAAAAATCTTACTCAGGGCGGTCAGATGACTGCCTATCGCTGGCGCATGTTCATTCAGGTCAACAACTGGATTGGTTTCTGGATACTTGTCCTGTTTGTCATTATTGCGGGTGCTCTATTCCTGTCCTTCACGTCGCAGGAGATGATTGATAACGGCAGTTGGTACTGGTTTGCCCGCCTCAATGAAAGTTTTATCGACCTGATGCCCGCTGGCAAGGGAAGGTTTTATGACATTCATTACTTCTACGCAGCGACCAATACCACTCTGACACTGAAAATGACGCTGCAGCAGATGCTGACTGACCCATACATGCAGTTTATGGGTGATCAACTCGCCGGCCATTTAAAGTCATCCGCCGTGGTTGCTGGCGGGATAAGTCTTGCCGCGTACCTTGCGGTGGGATGGTATGTCGCCCGGATCGGCAAACGGGAGAGCGAGGATGAATTCCTGTCCGGTATGCAGCTGACGGAAAAGCCCGCTGAAGTGAACAGGCTGCTGCGCAAAAACGGTGATCTGTCCGACCTGCGTGTGGGTGACCTGCATATGGTCAAAAACGCCGAAGTGATGAATTTCCTGATCCACGGCACCATTGGCGTGGGTAAATCCACTCTTATTCGCTGGCTGCTTGATTACATCCGTAAACGTGGCGACCGCGCCATTATCTACGACTCCGGCTGTACGTTCACGGAAACTCACTATAACCCGAAAACCGACTTCATCCTCAACCCGCATGACGAACGCTGCGCCAACTGGCAGCTGTGGGATGAGTGTATCGATGTGGTCGACTACGAGAACTTTGCCGCCAGCCTTATTCCCGTGGAAGGGGAATCCGATCCGTTCTGGGTATCCAGTTCCCGGACCATTGCATCTGACCTGGCCATCCGTATGTCGGCTGATCCTGACAGGAGTATTGAGAAGTTCCTGAAAACCCTGCTGTCACTCAGTATGCAGAATCTGCGCGCTTATCTGGCCAACACGCCTTCCGCGAACCTGGTGGAAGAGAAAATCGAGAAGACGGCCATCTCCATCCGTTCCGTGGTCACCAACTACGCAAAATCCCTGCGTTTTCTGCAGGGGCTGGATGATGGCACCCGGCCAAAATTCACCATCCGCAACTGGATGACCAGCGAGCAGTACAGCAACAGCTGGCTGTTTATCTCCGCCCAGGCGCGTCACCGGAACAGTGTCCGGTCGCTGATTTCCATGTGGCTCTCGATGGCGACTCTCTTTCTGCAGAGCATGGGGGAAAACCCCGACCGTCGCGTCTGGTTCATCATTGATGAAAAACCCGGTCTGCAGCGTATTCCGCAGTTTGCGGAGACGGTGGCAGAGGGGCGTAAGTTCGGTGGCTGCTTTGTCATCGGCATCCAGAACATGCCGCAGCTTATCAATGTCTATGGCCGCGAAATGGCCAAAGCCATATTCGACCTGCTGAACACACGTATGTATGGCCGCTCCCCCAGCGCGGAAGTCGCCAAAATGGTGGAAGACGAACTGGGGAAACAGCGACGCAAAGAGGCAAAAGAGCAGAACAGCTACGGTATGGATGCCGTGCGTGATGGTGTGTCGCTGGGCAAGGACAAGGTTCACGAACCGGTGGTCGACTACGAAGATGTCATGAAACTGCCGAACCTGAAGTTTTATGTCCGGCTGCCAGGCGAATATCCGGTGGTGGTACTGCCGCTCAAATACCGCAAGTTCAGAAAACTGAATCATGGACTGATAGAGCGCAATATCCGGGATGCGCTCAGCCCAGAGCTGGAGAAAGTGATCCAGGAGAACGAGCGCGCCGCTGCACTTGCCGGGCTGAATTTTACTGCCGGTGAGAGTGTTCAGGGTAAAGAGACTGCTGCAGCTTCTGCAGACGGACAGACCAGACCGACAGCCAGTGCTACGCCACAGGAGGGAATGAAAACCGTAAAACAGCCAGACCTCTCCGG
Source organism: Kosakonia pseudosacchari (assembly GCF_015167415.1). Lineage (NCBI taxonomy): Bacteria > Pseudomonadati > Pseudomonadota > Gammaproteobacteria > Enterobacterales > Enterobacteriaceae > Kosakonia > Kosakonia pseudosacchari. Next base: position 73,131 of record NZ_CP063426.1, on the reverse strand, counting down.
TAATACCAGACCCGTTTCGGCTTCTTCACCTGCTGAACACCGTCCGGTAGCAGAGCAGGCACAGGTTTCTCCCGTCATTCCACCCCGGAACTCTCGTTCCGCACCTGAAAACAGCAACGTGGTGCAGTTGCGTGCTACCTCTGCTAACCAGCCGGAACCGAACCCAGCGGAGCCGCTATCAACCGTGGCAAAAGAGCGGACAGAGACACAGGTTGCCCCTGAACGCCGGACTGAGAATGCACTGAGTCTTCTCAGCCGGGTCACTGGCAAACCACAGCCACAGGAAAGCACCCCGCCGGCAGGCGCGCTCGATTTGCTTAATCGCGCGCGCCTCAGGCCATCCGCTACGGGCACGGAAGATGCGCAAAACGCTGAGTCCGGGGGCGAGGTACAGGAGTTCCAGATGAAAGTCACCCAACTGGCGGATGGCGGGCTGGAACTGACCACGGCCGGTCATAACTCCTCACCGGAACAGAAGGCCAGAGACGATAACGCCGCTAACCGGCGTATGGCGCGGGACGAGGAAAACATTATCCGCCACCGCCAAAACGACGATCCGGGATATGACGAGGCCGATTTTGAGCGCTATGACGACGGAGAACACGAACTATGATGTCACCCGCACCGATTGTGTCCGCCGGCGAGGCGGCGGGCTATTACAGCAACAAGGATAACTACTATTTTCTCGGCCAGCTGGAAAGCGAGTGGCTGGGTGAGGGCGCGAGCCAGCTGGGTCTGGAAGGTAAAGTCCGCAGCGACCAGCTGACGGCGGTGCTTGAGGGCCGTCTGCCGGACGGTTCCCGGCTGGGAAAGGAAATCAACGGCAAACACACCCACCGGCCGGGACATGACCTGACCTTTTCCGCACCCAAAAGTGTGTCCATCCTTGCCCTGATTGGCGGAGATAAAGCCCTGCTGGAAGCCCATCAGCGCGCCGTCCGGGTCGCAGCCGGTTACGTGGAGAAACTCATTTCTGCCCGTGAAACGGTCGACGGCAAAACCTCCATCGTCCACACCGGCAAAATGGTCGCCGCGCTCTACACACACGACACGACACGTAACCTCGATCCGGGTTTGCATACGCATATGCTGGTCGCCAACATGACGGAGCTGAACGGGAAATGGAAAGCACTGGCCACTGACACCATCCATAATGCTGGCTTTATCGAGACGGTCATGAAGATGCAGGTGACGCTGGGCAAACTCTACCGCAAGGCACTGCGTGAGGGTGTTGAGTCCCTTGGCCACGAAGTGGAGGAAGTGGGGCCGCACGGTATGTGGGAAATCAAAGCCGTGCCGAAAGAGGTTCGTGAGGAGTATTCCTCACGCGGCCGGGAAATTCGCGGGGCGGTCGGGGCCGAAGCCACCCTGAAAAGCCTGGATATTGCAGCCAAAAATACCCGTAAAGCGAAAGTCGATCCTTCCCGGCTGCGCCTGATGGAGCGCTGGCAGACCCAGATGAAAGAGCAGGGATGGGACATGAAAGCCTATCAGGAGAGCGTGGTGCCCCGGACCGTCCCCGGTGACCGTCCTGCCCCTGTACCGACCGACCCGCAAAAAACACCGTTCGGGGGCGACGTGCCGGCAGCGCCAGAACAGGCGAAAGAGAAAGCGCGGGAGGAGGCTGGCCCGCAGACCCGCTCCGGGCATGAAGAAAATACGATCTCTTCTGTCACAACACCACCCCGGACGGACGTGATACCGCGCCGGGACGGGCCGGAAGCCGGCGAAGGGGAACAGCGCACTGAGCCGGAACAACGCCCCGGAAAAGCTGCAGAAGATAAAACGGCAGACCGGGACGGGAAACAACCGGCTGAGAGGGAGCAGCCCCCGGAGCAGCCTGAGCGTGCTGATGCCCTTGAGGGGCCTGTTCCTGGTGAACCACCGGTAATAACGCCTGTTGCCGGACGCGACGGGCAGGTTCAGCCCGAAACAGCAGCGCAAATCCCCCCGCCGGGCAAGCCCGGAGTGGAGAAGTATACCGGACCGGAAAAGCGGGCTGACAGCACGCCAATGGCAGGGCAGCCCGTTACGCCTCCTCCGGTTGTGCAAACCACACAGGATGTGCCGCCTGAGGTGACGGATGCGGTCCGTATGGCTGTTTCCCAGCTGAGTGACAGTAAAACCCGTTTCACCTGGGGCGAACTGCTGCTGAGTACAGCGGAATTCAGCGACAAAATCCCCCCAATTTCTGAACTGAAAACCGCGCTGGACGAGGCGCTGCGGGAAGGGGTTATCGTGCCGCTGGATGCGGAAAAAGGGGTCTTCACGTCGCGTATCCATCTGCTGGATGAACTCTCCATACAGGCGCTGAGCCGGGAACACCTGAGTGAAACCCGCGTCGTCAGTTTTCAGCGTCCCGCACAGTACGCGCCGGCGGCGCTGGAGGCGGTCGAGAGGGATGCGCTTGTCCTGATGAATGCCCCGAAGGGGGTGGCGGGAATACGGGAACTGACGGAACAGCTTGCCGGTATTTCTGCAGCGCATGGCCGGGAGGTGCAGGTGCTGGCCAGCTCTGCCGAACGTGCCGTGTCCCTCGCAAAATCGGACCGCCTGCGGGAGCACATCACGGGGCGACAGCAGGTGCTGAGCGGGGATTTTCAGCTGCGCCCGCAGAGCACCCTGATTGTTGAGGGGGCAGAACGGCTGAGCCTTAAGGAAACGCTGGTTCTGCTCGGTGAAGCACGGGACAAAAGCGCGCAGCTGGTCTTTCTCGACAGCGCCGGGCGGCAGGCGAACGGGAATGCCATGTCCGTGCTGGAGTCGGCCGGGGTGGTGCGCAGCCGCCGGACGGAACCGGCACCGGGGATGGAGGCGGAAGTGGTCAGCATCCGGGACAAGCGCGAGCGCTACAGTGCCCTGGCTGACCGCTTTGCGGAGCTGAGCGCCGGCACAGAGCCGGTGACCGCCATTGTGGTCGGACAGCGTGAGCAGAAGCACCTGACCGGGCTTATCCGGGATGCGCTGCAGAATGCCGGTCAGCTTGAACGTGACGGTGTCACGGTGGAGGCGCGCACGCCGGTCTGGCTGGACAGTAAAACCCGCCGGATGAGCGGCTCCTACCGCGCCGGGCAGGTACTGGAAGACCGGACGGAGCGCGAAACCCGCCATTACGTGATTGACCGCGTGCATGAGGACACGCGGGTTCTGTCACTGATTGACGGGGACGGGGTGCTGGTCCGCATGAAAATCGCCGATCTGACCGCAGACTGGCGACTCTACCAGCGCGAGCAGTTGCATATCGCCGCCGGTGACAGGCTGATTGCGCTGGCAGCAGATCGCGGTACCGGTCTGAAATCAAAAGACCGGCTGACCGTCACGCAGGCCGGTCAGGAAGGGATAACGGTGGAGCGGGACGGCAAAGTCCTGACCCTGCCGGCAGACAGCCCGCTCTATCTCACCCACGGCTATGTTGCGGGACCCGGCAACCGCGACAATGACAGCGGTGTGGTGCTGGCCGCGCTGAATTCACGGGATATCACCGCGCAGACCATGAATTCCCTGGCGCAGTCAGGACACCGCGCCGAAATCTTCACGGCAGAGCCGGAAGACAAGGCAGAAGCCCGCCTGCAGCGTATGCGGACAGAAAACTCCCCCGTGCAGCTGGTCCGTAAACTCAGTGGCCGGGATCAGCTGGACAGTGCCCTGACCACCCTGCATGACAGTGTGAAAACGGACGTCACGGTGGCCGTCGAGCGCGCCATCGCCGACCAGCAGTCGGTGACGTTCGACGTGTTACATCTGGCCGAGCGGGCCGCTGAGTTTTATCCCGATATCGCCGGGATTGACCGGGAAATCAGCCAGATGGTCAAAAAGGGGGACCTCATTCGTGTGCCGGGTCAGGCGACGCCCTTACTGGTTGCCCGTGCGACCTGGGAAATGGAAAAAGCCATCATCCGTGTCATCACGGAGGGGAAAAATACCCGGGAGCCACTGATGGACAGCGTCGACCCGACCCTCCTTGCCGGGCTGACGTCCGGGCAGAAAGAATCTGCGCTGCTGGTACTGGGTTCCCGCGATCAGTTTACGGGGATTCAGGGTTATGCGGGGGTGGGGAAAACCACTCAGGTCAGTGCGGTAAAAGCGGCCATCGATACCCTGCCTGCGTCTGACAGGCCGGTTCTTTACGGACTGGCTCCCACCCACCAGGCCGTGAAGGAGCTGAGGGACGTCGGGCTGGAGGCGCAGACCCTGAAATCCTGGCTGGTTGAGCACGAGCAGATGGTCGCCGCCGGCGAGAAACCCGACTACCGCAACAGGGTGTTTCTTATCGATGAATCCTCGATGCTCGGTAACCAGGATACGGCGGCCGCGTATCTGGCCATCCAGGCCGGCGGCGGGCGGGGCGTTTCAATGGGTGACACCGACCAGTTTGAAGCGATTGAATCCGGTGCGCCGTTCCGGCTGGCACAGGAACGCAGCCCGATGGATGTGGCCATCATGAAACAGATTGTCCGCCAGAAGGAGGTCAATCTGCGGGACGCGGTACACGACATCATTGATAACCGCATCGATGCCGCGCTGCAGCGTCTGGAGAAACAGCCGGCGGACAATGTGGAACGCCTGGACCCGTCCTGGAAAGCGCCTGCATCAGGCCTGGTGGAATCTGCCGACCCGGTCGCCGCCATTGTGGACGACTGGATAAGCCGCACGCCGGCGGCGCGCGCGCGAACGCTGGTCATCGCGCAGCTGAACGAGGACAGGGAGAGCATCAATAACGGCATTTATGCCGCGCTTGAGGCACGCGGTGAGCTGGGGCGGGAGAAAATCAGCGTGCCGGTGCTGGAGAAAATCCGGCACACCCGCCATGAATTCAACAAACTCAGGGCGTGGCAGCCCGGTATGGTGGTGAAGCGGGGCGATGCTTATCAGGATGTGGTGGCCGTGGATACCAACGGCTCGCTTATCTCCGTCAAGGACGAGGGCGGCAGACTCGCCTGGTACTCCCCGCGCGAACTGCTGACCGGGGATGTGGAGCTCTTTAACCGCCGCGAGCGGGAACTGAGCGCCGGCACCGTGGTGCGGTTCACCGCCACTGACCGCAACCGGGGGCAGAACGCCAACCAGAAATACACGGTTGAGCAGGTCCGGCCGGACGGGGAGGTGGTGCTGAAAGGCCACGACGGACAGAAAACCATTAACCCGGCAGACGTGCGCGCCGAACAGCACATTGATTATGCCTGGGCAATCACCGGCTACGGTTCACAGGGGGCCGGTGAGGACGCCGTTATTTCCCTGGAGGGGACAAAAGGCGGGCGGGCGTACATGGCCACCCGGCGCGCGTTCTATATTTCTGTTTCCCGCGCCAAAAAACACGTTCAGGTGTACACGGACGGTCTGGAAAAATGGGTGGCGGCCATCAAAAGGCAGGAGTTTGATTTCAAAACGGCGCATGATGCCCTGACGCCGGAGACAGAGCGCCGGCAGGCGAAGGTCATCTGGGCGATGGGGCAGCCGGTCGGGAAAACCGCAATCGGGCGGGCATGGGCAAAACACGAAGCACTGGGCGGTCACAGCCTGACCGCCCGCGTTATTCCGTCCACTAAACGCTTTCCGGCGCCGGCGCTCGCACTGCCGTTGTACGACAACAACGGGAAAAGTGCCGGTCTGGCGCTGGTTTCGCTGGTACACGGCGACAACGGACGGCTGGCGCGGGGGGACATGCGCATGGTGGCTACGCAGGGTGCCACCGGTGCGGTGGTGCAGCGAAGCCACAGCGGTAACACCCATGTGGTCAGTACGGTCGACGCGGCGCTGCGGGCGGTCCGGGAGCACCCGGAGGACGGGGTGGTCTGGCAGACCGGCGCGGAGAGACCCTCTCCCTGGATGATTAAGCTGAGCCGGGGCACCGAGAGTGCAGAGGAACAGAAAAGGGCACTGTCGGTACTGGTCGAATCAGAAATCAGGGTGCCGGATTTGAAAGCGGACACCACCAGTGAAGAACCGGAAAAACGGGCTGTTCAACAGGTCGTAAGGGAAACTCAGGATATCAGGGATACTGAAGCGCTGATGGCGAAACGTGTTCCTGATGCAGACCTTCAGGGAGAGAAACCCGGCACCCTGTCTGGCGTCAAACCAGACGGGAATATTCTGGGTGAAATCATTGACGAGAGACTGCAGCGGCAACAGGAAAGAGATAATGTTGTCAGCAGGATACCAGCGCCGTCAGACCAGCAGATGGCCAGAGAAGCAGCCGAACACGCGGTATCAGCGCGTGTGGCGAATGAAATTGCTGAGCGGCGACAGCAGCAGGAGGTACGCATTCCGGGCGACACAGTGGAGAAAGGACGCACTGTTGAGCATCAGGAACCTGCGCATACCCGCACCATACAACAAAAAGAACGTTAATCAGAGAGCACAGGCATGAAACTGAACAAAATAGTGTCTTTATTAGTTACAACATACGCTTTTGCGTTTTTACCCCCCCTCCATGCAGCCCCTGCGCCGGTATTCACGCCGGAACAGGAAGCGCAAATCGGCAAAATCGCCGCCGATTACCTGGTTCAGCACCCGGAAATTCTGGTGCAGGTCAGCCAGAAACTGCAGCAGCAACAGCAGGAGCGCCAGCAGATGGCGCTGACTGCCAGGGTGATGGACAACCAGGCAGCGCTGCTGCAGGATGCCGACACGCCGTCAGTCGGACCGGCGAAGGCAAAAGTCGCAGTCATTGAGTTCTTTGACTACCAGTGCGTTTACTGCAGCCGTCTGGCACCGGGACTTGAGCAGGTCATGAAATCCCGTCCGGATGTGCGTTACATCTTTAAAGAATGGCCAATTTTTGCGTCTAAATGGGAAGCCTCTTCCACTGCTGCACAGCGCGGTATCGATGTCTGGAAACAGAAAGGGGCTGAGGGTTACCTGAAATTCCACAATGGTATCTATCACACCGGGCATAACGAAGGGGAACTGACTACAGAGGATATCGACGCGGTGGCAAGAACAGCCGGCGTGACGGAGCTGAAACCCATAGATTACACGGCAGTTCTGGAAAAAAATGACACACTGGCTCAGGCGCTGGGGCTGACCGGAACACCCGGCCTGATTGTGATGCCGGTGCAGAACGCCACACCGAAAAACATCACGGTATTTGCCGGGCTGGCCTCACCACAGCAGCTGCTTGCGGCCATCGATAAAGCACAGCACTGACGCGCCCGGTCCGTCCGGGCTTGTCCAACCCGGATAACGCAGATAACCCCCTGCATTATCCGGGTTACCTGTTATTTCAGAAATTTTTTAGCATCATTGGGCAGACCGGCGTCATGCCGCTCTGAATGAAAGTATGTGGAAGACAAAACTACGAACCGAACATAAAAAATCCCGCCTGAGCGGGATTTGCCAAAACATAATCAGCGATTTTCAATGTAATCCATAATGACGAGAACAATCGCGATCATCGGATGTATTAACTTCAACAACTTACCCATATAAGCCTCCAGGCTCAGTGTTTACGTTCATGCCAGTATTCTCTTAAAGTCAGAATGATGACTATCAAGGGTTGAGCGAGTTTCAGTACCAAAAGCCACATATGCATTTGATCTCTTCCGTCTCTTTACGCCTGGCTGTAAACACCCTTGGACTCGTCTTTACAGTTGTTGTGTCAGGGGCTGGCAGACACATACGGCGCAAATTTTTGTTGGGGCGGGGCTCAAGCATCACCAAGAACCCGACTTAATAAATTCAATTATGAATCAATGGCAAATCATAAAAGTCAGATAAAATAATTGAAGGATGCCGTTCTTATCGTTAAGCTAATTTCAGCTGGCAGACACATACGGCGTGTGGAAAAAGCCGCAAACTTTTTCCCATTTTGAAAGGCCCGACCTCATCAGTCGGGCTTTTTCATATCCTTAACTGGGCTTAATCCTGTCCACTATATCTTGGGACAACTTCTCGAACCTCGCCCATATCTAGCTCTTGACAATCATTTTAGTAACCTTTGTGTTGAGCACAAGAGTTGATTTTGAGGTTAAATTGAGGTTGCGAAAGCGTGATAATTGCTAAGTCCCCGCCCGCTGTGGCTTGCGAGAATGTCAATAATTTGCAAAAAAAAATGAAATTTTGATCTTGTGCTTATTGTGTATAAGAAAAAAGCTCTCATGGGTGCATTAAGCTCAATCCCAATCATATTTTCGTGATGTTACAGACCTTATGTAGCAACGTCTGACAGAAAGTTGATGGTGGAAAAAGCTCTCTCGCTGACAAGGAAGGTGATAACTGCACAAACATATAGTTAACATCTAAAAGAAAAGATTATTCCATGCCCTGGTCGGGACTTCAGTGTTGCCCGCATTGGAAGTGCCGTTTCAGACATTTTTTGATGCACTGGCTGGGACTTTATCCCAGAGGCAGTTATGCTTCAGTTCCGCGCGGCGGTGATCGGAGGCACTCATTATGGCTTCCAGCACATCCCCGGTCAGCGTATCGCGCAGCCATTCAAAAATTTCTTCCTGCGTCTCTTCTGAAGAACACCGCCTGAATTCAGCAGATACAGGTGCTAAAGATCCTTTGCCGCATTATGTTGAGTGGTCATTTCATACCCTGCGTTCACAGATTACCGGAGCCGATGATATCCCAATCGTCACAGAGGGGTAGCTCTGCAAATCCAGAGATGAATTGCCTACAAATACTTAAATCCGCACAGAAGTCCAACTTCGCATAACTTCCCGCAAATTTTCAGATCCACCGGCCTTTTCCGCGATCCTTTCTACTGGAAAACTCAACGCCAATTGAGTAGACTCGTTTCGTCGTGGAAAGCCTGTGGTGAGGCCTTTTCGCTGATATATTTTTGAATTATGACTTATCTCAAATCAGTGCGCTGACTGATTCCGAAGTCTTGTGGTGAGACGGATGATATCAGGAGATATGCCAGATTCACGCTTCACGCCTGTACATGCGAGCGGGCGGGATGCTTATGGAATACCGGGATGGGGCGTATCCGTAAAACGCCCGGGAGAAGGTGACGGCAGATTTGCCGGAGCCGGAATGCAAAAACCCCCCGAAATCTGTATTCAACTTGGCGGAAGAGTCAGATATCAGGGGGTCCAAAAGCAGGCGCAGCGCCTGTGAAGGATTATAACGCATGCATCACATAAAACAACACCCGGCCGCCATAAGAAAAGGCCGGCGTGAATGACAATATAAAACCGCGCGACGATCGTCGCCACCGTGGTACTCATTCCACGGCCTGTAAATGCCCGGCACCACAGTATATCCGTCCGGCACATTACAAAGCCCTCAGTAAAGAGCATGGCCGCGCCCTGCGAAACCTTATCGTCCGGGATAAAAATATCGGTGAGTGGGTGATTCGCCGTCGCGTGTCTGCCGATCCTCTCTTCACTTTTCTCCGTCCAGCTGCCGGGCGCAAACGGGCTTTCCGTTACGTTCGCCGGCAGCTGCTTGATGCGCTGTTTATTCTCTTTATCAACAAGGTTGATCTGGCCACGGACATTGTGACCATCAACATCACCCGACTGGCAGAAGAGTTAAGCCCGAAAGATGATGACGGCAACATCATCCCCGGACAGGCCGTCACGGTCACCCGCGTTTCCCGCCTGGTGACTGAACTGGCGCGCTTTGGCTTCGTTTATGCGCCGGAAGCCGAATGGGATATGGTCAATAACTGCCGTTTTCCCAAACATGTGATCATCACCGAGGCCGGATGGCGGCTGACGGGAATTGATACGGATAAATTGCGGGCAGAACAGGCTGAACGTCTGGCGGCCATCGAAGACGGGATCCTTGCGCCCGGAGAAACCCTCTCCCTGAAGGCAGCCCGCAGCCGCTGGTATGAACGCTGCCGGAACCAGACCATCCTGACGCGCAGAACGCGCGCTATCGAAGGCAAACAGCGCAGGAAGCTGGCAGAACTCCCCTTCGATGAGCGCAAGCGCCAGATTTCCGAAGGGCTGATGCGCAGCCTGAAAGGTGACGTGGGGCATATAACGTCACGTCAGTTCGAGAAAATGGTCTGGGCGCAGCTTTACCAGCTTGAACTGGTGAACCTCGAGCCACCGGGCACCCCGCCCCCTCACTAGACAGCCGTTTTTTTAGCCATCCGCTTTACTGCGGAGGCTTTCGTACGTCTGTCATAAAACGCTGGTTAAAATTGCATCAATGTAACGCCAGTCCCTCCAGTGCATGTGGCTGAAAATGGCCACAGCATTTATCGTTTTTAATCTTTCCACATTTATCCGCAAACGGACAAACCCGGTTATCAGCAACCTGCATCAGATAACGCGCAAAATTATCAGGACTTCGTCCTTACTTATATTCATAAGAGATCAACCTTATTCACTGGATAAAAACGGTGGATAACGGGGAAAACCCGAAGATGCCTTCGCTTGCAGCAGCCTGACGGCTGCGCCGCTCAGAAAGTTGCTTCCCCCCACCGCCAGCGGCGGGTCCCCTCCGCGCTGAAACCCGCCAGCAGAGACGCCATTCAGCCCTGAAAAGCCGCGCCGCCCCGGGCCGGAGGCCCGGAACAGTGCCGCTTTAAAGAGGATGATGTAACTAAGAATTTGAGTCGCGGTAAGTTCTGTCGCTGGAAGTCCTTTGTGACACGCTCGTAAGCGCCCTTCCGGGCGCTAACGCGGAGATACGCCCCGTCTTCGGCACAGCCTCGACGTGACCACTCCGACCGCGCACATAACGTTCTGCGTCGCTGTAAGAGGGTTATGGCTTTGCAGGGATGGGGGGGTAATAGCCACAGGCTATCATGTTGCCGGCTTCGCCGGGCGCTCCGGCGGATGTGACCACAGCGCTATTTTCAGCCTGTTTTCCGCCGGCATGTGCCTTCGGCACATTCATGGTCAGACTGCGCGCTGCTCGTCCGACTAAAAAGCAAATGACATAATGAAGCAGGATGATTTTCTGGTTTTGAGTGAAGCCATGAAAAAATGTTGCCTGTTTCATGAGGCTGGATAATCTTTAATGGATAATTTTCAGACAAGGAACCCAAAATGGATATTGCGCTTTTCCCTGGACAAAATGGACGGGCATGGGCTGAAACCATGATTAATCTAGAAGCCAGGAAGCTCATCAATACGGCCAATATTGTTGGCGGTGAGCACCTTACTGACGGGCTTACCCGGATTAAATTTATGGAAGATATCAGGCAGTTTGTCATGCAGCAGTTCAGTGCCACACGAGCGGCCAGAACGGACGAAGAATGCATGCAGTGCCTTAAAAATATCAGAGCTGAAAATGACAGCCTTCTCGAACAGAGCAGGATGATCCGATCGCGCACAGCCCAGGTGTATGCCCAGGTCGAGCTGGTAACGGAAAATAATAAAATCGTGGGTTACATGATATCCACGGTTAAAGTCGTGCTCTCAGGGCTGCAGATAGTCGCAGGTGTTGCTGCGATGATGACAATGACCCCGGTAGGCGCTCTTGCCGGTGCAATTCTGGTCATGGATGGAGCAAACGGGATCTCAAAAGAAATTAACAGGAAACTTCAGAACCGGCCAGATTCAGAGGGTATGGTTGCCGATGGCGTGATGGATATTGCGCAGTTTATGGGGTTTCGTCGTGAATCCGGTCTGGGGATTTATAACAGTGTCAGCCTGGCCGCCAGCGTATATACGGTCTTCGGTGCCATCAGAAAACCAGAGGCATGGCGTCTTTTCCGCTGGCTTCCCCTCGATTTCTACCGCAAGGTTGATGGAATGAACCGTGCCATGCTGACCATGAAAATTGTTGGCTGGGGCGTTTCTGCAAAAGTCGTCTTCGATCTGATGTCTAGCGCCCCTTCGACGAACTGAGGCTCAGTTTTCTGTAGCGCCAGGCTTTATAGGAAATCACCGGGGGCTGGAAAAACCAGGTTATCAGCAGGACGACGATCAGGGATACGCCCCCGGAAATGATATTGTGTCGTTCAGCAAAAAGTACGAGCGCAAGAAAAACCAGTGACACGCCGGCGCTTATACTTAATACCATAACAAAGCGTTTCCCCAGCTCCTGGACAACCTCGCGAAGCGAGGACCCATACCGGCTGATGTTTTTGTGCAGGTAATTCAGATCTTTTGCAGTAAATCCTGATTCAAGTAATTCCGTTTCAAAACTGGTCATAAGCCCCTCCCGATCTCCTGAAGTATAACGCGACTTATCTTAACCGGAAGGACGTATCCCGGTTACCAGAAAATGTCTGAGTATTGATAATTGTTCTGAAGCAGTTCTTTATGTTGTCCTCAGGAGGAGCACGCCGCGCATACCCGAGAATGAAAAGAAAAATTGACGTGGTGTTATCAGCCGTACCTGGACTTCCGGGGGACCGGCTTAATGTGACATCGTTTGGCCATTAATCATTATCAGCCCTGTGTACTGTTAAAACCGACAGGGCACTGCAAAGCAATACGAGGGCAGCGGTCAGGCGTCCAGGCTCTCCCGTAAGGACTGAATAAACAGTCCCATTGCTGGCGTAATGACCTTACCTGAGTGATGAGCACACACTGCAGAAAGGGTTTCAGGGGCCAGTGACAGAGGAAGTTCCTGCAGCAGCCCGGCACGCAGCTCTTTCTCCACCGTGAATCGCGGTAAGTACGTCACGCCTGTATTAGCCATCACGCACTGCTTAATGCTTTCAATGCTGATGAGTTCAATGGTGGAGTCAATCGTTATTTTTCTTTGTCTGAGGACAGATTCAAACATCAGACGGAATACACATTGTTTTTCATTAATAATGAAACTAACGGGGATATGCTGATTTCCCCGAGTGAAATCAACCAGTGCTAATTCGGGAGAGGCAACGAGCACGAGAGGATGTTCGCCATAGTTTTCCATGATGAGGGAAACATCCTTGCCCACCCGATAGAAAATCCCCAAATCAATTTCATTGGCCAGCAGGCTGTCGCGGATTGTATAACAGTTCTGGGATTGCAGAGACAACATCACATTCGGCGCTCTTTTTTTAAATCTCTTCAGCACCTGCGGTATCCGGTAGGAAAGCAACGTCTCGCCCACGGCAATGCGCAACTCACCTTCCGGTTCAGCGTTTTGCTGGACGGCCTGTTTAATGCCATTTATGGCGACCATCATCATATCAATATGGGGCACCATATTCCTGGCGGCATCCGTTGGCACCATGCGGCGGCCAATTTTTTCAAACAGCTGAACGCTGTATTCGGCCTCAAGTTGTCTGATCTGAAATGTGACCGTTGACTGCGTACAGCACAGTTTACTTGCTGCTTTGGCAAATGTTCCTTCCTCCAGAATGGTCCTGAGGGTTAACAAACGGCGTAAATCCAAGATTATCTCCTGTGAAGTATTCATAACGTTGAATCATGAGTGCGAAAACATTCAATATTTTTTCTTATTGGCATCCTCTAAATTAAAAAAAAAGAGGAGTTATTATGTCGCTTTCAATTGCCGGAGCTTTTCTGGCTTATACTTTCATTACTGCACTTACCCCGGGTCCTAATAACATTCTGGCTCTGAGCAGCGTGCATACTCACGGATTCCGTAAAAGCCTGCGTCTACTGGCTGGCATGGGTGCGGGATTTCTCATTATTATGCTCCTGTGCGCCTTATTTACCGTGGCGATAACCCGGACACTGCCTTCCGTCACCCACTGGCTGACCTGGTCAGGCGTGGTTTATATTCTCTGGCTGGCACTGAAAATAGCCCGAAGCCAGCCGGCAAATAACACCGGCTCTGACGTCCCACTGAGCTTCAGAACCAGTTTTTTACTGCAGTTTGCGAATGTAAAAATCATCCTTTACGGGATAACGGCTCTCTCCACCTTTGTCATCCCCTATACCAGCAGTAAGGTCTGGATTATTCTGGTCAGCGTTCTGCTGGCGGCGATCGGCGCCTTTGGCAATCTCTGCTGGGCGGCGGCAGGACACCTGTTTCAGGTGCTTCTGCGCCGGCACGGTCGCCTGGTCAATATGATCCTTGCAGGGGCACTTGTACTGGTCGCGTTGGATATGTTGCTGTAAAAAACATACAGTTCGCTTGATCCTGTTCCGGTCACTTCAGTCGGATAAACTGACACCAGTTCTGGTGTCAGTTTATTCCTCAGGGCCTTACCCTGATGTTATGCCACTGGTTTACCCGGTATAACGTGATCCGGTAATGCCTGAACGGGGGCAGTTTTAATGTCATTGTCAAACTGGCTGACGCTGTTCAGCCTGTCGATTTGTGCATCTGTGAGACTCAGCCCTGAAAATCCCGCATTGCTGACGTACTGCGCATGCGTCCGGGGGCCGATAATAGGGATACATTCCTGTGCAGCAACCCAGGCAATAGCCACCTGGTCGGGGCTTGCCCCGGTTTCAGCGGCAATAGCCAGAACTTCGTCGAGAATGGCGCTCCGCTGTTCGTTGTTTTCCGCCTGGAATACCTTTCCACCCATCCCTTCTGCCCTGCCTTTTTCACCGGCCCGGTATTTGCCGGTGAGCATTCCACCGCCCAGCGGGGACCAGGTTATGGGTGTTATCTGCAGCGCCCGGCAGGCTTGCAGCATGTCACGTTCGGGCTGACGTGAAACCAGACTGTACTGGAACTGAGAGGCGACAATGGGCACCGCGTGAGACAACTCGGCAAGCGTTGCTGCGCGTGCCAGCCGCCAGGCCGAAAAATTGGACAAACCGGCGTAAAGAATTTTTCCGGCTCTGGACAGATCTTCAAGTCCCCGGACCAGCTCTTCTGAAGGCGTGATATCATCAGGATGATGAACCCAGTATAAATCAATACGATCGGTTTTGAGCCGCTTCAGGCTCGACTCCACCGAGGACACCATCGCCCGGCGGCTGTTGCCTGTAACCAGCCCGCCAGCCGTTTTAGCTGCGCCGCTCGAATATTTTGTCGCGAGAAAGAAATCATCTCTGCGCCCCTGAAGGAGGGTCCCCAGGAACTCTTCCGATTCACCGAACTGATACACGTCAGCGGTATCGATAAAGTTACCGCCATCCGCTTCAAAGGCATCTAAAATCGCCCGACTTTCGTCTAACGATGCGCCGTGCCCCCACCGCATGCCAAAATTTGCCGTTCCCAGGGCCACTGAAGAGACTTTAACGCCCGTATTTCCAAGGATCTGATATTTCACGTTGTCACCTGTTGCTTATGTTTATGATTTTCCTGGTCTTTAAAAGAGATACAGGCATACGGGTATATACCCGCATATCATCTTATTCTTTTAAACTGGCAACCTGCAATTCAGATTTGGTGAAAAATGTGCTGCAGCGCCCTGACGTTATCAGGTCCAAGATGTTTTTCAATGACGTGCTGGCAGCGCTGCCAGGCCGGAAAGGCTTCTCTGATGAGCGCTTCACCTTCAGGGGTGATGGAAACCTGCTGCTGCCTTTTGTCCATGCCATCACGGTCAACCTGCAACCACCCCTGACGCACCAGAATGGTGACGTTTCGTCCTACCGTGGAACGATCCAGCCCGGCGATATCACCGAGCCGGGTAAGGCTTACGGGATTATTATTTATCACCAGCTTCATCAACGAATACTGCGCAATATTGATGCCATAGGCATCCAGCTCGGCGTCATAAATAGCGGTCACCTTACGAGTGAAGTCGCGCAGATTTTTACAGTAACAGGGAGAACTCATATCAAGTGCCCGTATCAAGCTCAGAGAACAAAAGGGGTTTACGAGCATATACCCGCATTATATCTGAGTCCAGAACGCGACGCCGGGAGATAATCATCTGTTGCAGTGACTCTCTGCCTGAAACCATAGGTTTATTAACCTGCGGGCTGGAAAGCGTTGACGCTCGGAGTAATATGCGGGTATATACACGTATTATTATGCCATGGCCAGCGAACAGCACTTTATTCAGAGAGGAACAATGACCCTTAATTCATCAACCATAACAGCGAGTTCGCCATCACGTATTCACCCGGCAGGCCTGCTTTCAATCGGGCTGGGCAGCATCCTGAGCTCCCTGGACTTATTTGTCGTCAATCTTGCCTTCCCGTCGATCAGCCGAAGTTTTCCCGAACACCCCGAGGCCACACTGTCACTGATTCTGACGATCTTCTCAGTCTGTTTTGCCTCCACTCTGGTGCTGAGCGGCCGTTTTGCTGACCGGTACGGCCGACGGACTATTTTCTCGGTAGGTCTGGCCCTGTTTGGACTGTCGAGCCTGCTCTGCGGGCTGGCGCCCACGCTCTGGATACTCATCGCCGCGCGGGCAATACAGGGGGTTGCTGCGGCCATGCTCATCCCGACAAGCCTTGGGCTACTACTGGGTGCATATCCTCAGGAGAAGCATAAGCAGATGATCGGGTTCTGGGCAGCCACCGGCTCGGTTGCGGCCGCGGCGGGCCCTGTCCTGGGTGGCTTTCTGGTTCAGGCGGACTGGCATCTGATTTTCTTCATCAACGTGCCCATCGTGATTGGGGCTCTCATCTGTACCCGATACCTGAAAGAAAGTGCACCGCATACCGGGCCTGCCCCCGATATTGCTGGAAGCGTACTCCTGACGTCAGGAATAGCTCTCCTCACCGCCACCATAGCTCATACTTCGGAATGGGCCACCCACAAAGCCGCTATTTTCGCGGGAAGTATGGGAGCCATCGTCGTTCTGACGGTATTTGTGTACCACTGCCTGAAATCCTCCCGTCCTCTTCTCGACCTGAGTCTGTTCCATTCCCGGGCTTTCACAACGGCAACAATAGGCATGGGATGTTTTTATATGAGTTTTGCCGTTATGTTACTTGGCGGCACGATGTTTCTGACCCAGGCATGGCACCTGACCTCCGCACAGGCAGGTCTTGCTTTTGCTGCGGGACCCGGCACCGCCGTTGTCGCCTCGCTGCTTATCGGGAGGGTAAAGGCCACTCCACAGAACCTTGCTGTCGCAGGCTCCGTACTGTACTTCCTGAGTGGACTCTGGTGGTTTTTAACGCTCAGCGACCATACCGATAATGCCTGGTTACTGAACTATTTGCCCGGACTGATTATGACCGGACTCGGTGCGGGTATCGCGCAGACGGGCTTTATGGCAGGTGCGGTTTCCGGGCTTCCGGCCCATATGTATTCGACAGGAACAGGGCTGATCAACACTTCACGCCAGATTGGTGCGGCGATCGGCGTTGCGCTTTTTGTTGCTCTAAGCGGTAAAGCTGCTGCACCCGAATCCTTCCATGCAGCCTGGCTGCTGATGAGCCTGTGTGGCCTTATTGCGGCGCTGTCGGCGAATTACCTGCGCCGCAAAATTTCCCCGAAAAAGTAAATGCCTCAGCAACACGGGAGCAAGTCAATGTCCGCTCCTGGCACGCAGCGGACAGGCTGCGTGACCATCATGTCTGCTGTGAGCGAGGAGCGGAAGTTCGCATTTGTCATAACCGCAGCAGCCTGTTATTCGTTTGGACTGACAAGGGGTCCGCTTGGAAAACGGAAATTATCCCACGCTAAGACTATATTTTGTACAGCAGTGGAGAAGGATGAGAGACCAGCAGTTCATTAACAGGGACTCCTTTTTGCTTAAGCGGCTCAATGGTTCTTTCTATATAAACCGTATTCCAGAGTGTTATCGCCGCCGTATGTAGTGTCAGCGCCGGTGGCGTGGTAACGCTGATCCTCCCACCCCCAGATCCCTGATTTCATTCAGCCGGTGCATGAAGGATGCTCGCCCAAGGGCCTCACCCTTATTCAGCCCCGCCTGTATGCATCGGCCTAAGCCTTTATCGCAAAATCAGTCCAGCATAAACAGCGTCCGATCTCTGCAGAAAATCGCCCTCTGCGCTACGAGTTTGAACGCATTTACTCTGTTTATAGGTAACATTCGCTCCACGATATAATGATATCGGCAACGTATTCAGCATCCTGAGCATGAGTCAGAAGGTGATCCGCCTTACCCAACGAAATGAAACTCTTGGGATGCTTTGCTGCTTTGAATATTTTTTCGGCCTGCTCAATTAACACAGTATCATCTTCAGTCGCATGAAAAATAAGCAGAGGCTTGTTCATGGCGAACACCTTATGAGCGATTTTGTGTTCCTGAATATTGTCCAGCATCTGTTTCTTTAAGGTAAATACCCGCCCGGCCAGCTCAACGGGATAGGCTCCATGCTGGTTAATGTTTTCAACATCATCCTTAAAAAGACGTTTTACGTGTGTCAGTTCTCCGGGTGATCCTATGGTGACAACGGCCTTTGCCTCAGGAACTTCGCCGGCAATAGACAGAATGGCCGATCCCCCCAGGCTATGGCCAATGAGCAAAGAAGGCGCTTCGTACTGTCGGCGGAGATAATCTACCGCGCAAAGCAGGTCCGAAATATTGGATGAGAAGTTGGTGTTGGAAAAATCCCCTTCGCTGTTTCCCAGACCAGTAAAATCAAACCGGAGAACGGCGATAGCATTCTCTGTCAGTTTCCGCGCAATACGCGCCGCGCCTTTGAGGTCTTTGCCACACGTAAAACAATGAGCTAACAGCGCAAACGCTTTAGGATTTTCAGGAAGTTCAAGCAATCCGGCCAGTTCTTCACCAGCCGCATTTTTGAACGTAAATTTTAGTTTTTTCATAGGATATTCCAGGTCTTAAACTGATTTCATATGTTTGATCGCAGGGAAAAATAATCTTCTGCTCTGCATCTGGCATTACGCGTTTTCCTTCCTCTACTGGGGATGTGAAACAGAATTCATTCCGAATGCTTGTCCTCACCTTCCAGTTTGAAAGCTGATTATTGCTTCCTGTTCGGTGATCACTTACGCTATGCTACCAACTAGATGGTAGTTTACAAGAATTTTATGAGGTCTCACTGAATGGCCAATTGCGCGCTCATTCTTAAAATATCCCTGGCAATGCTGGCGTTTGCTGCAAACTCTATTCTGTGCCGTCTGGCCCTGCAGGGAGGCCACATTGATCCCCTTTCATTCAGCAGCCTCAGGCTGGCCAGTGGTGCACTCGTCCTGTCACCTTTCTTGTTTTATCACGCAAAAACTACATTATCGCTGTGGCGTCCGCTGAGCGGATTTTACCTCATGGTGTACGCAGTGCTCTTCTCTGTCGCCTATATCCATCTCGATACCGGGGCAGGTGCGCTGTTACTTTTTGGTGCCGTACAGTTTGCGATGGTGATCCACGGATTATTTAAAGGGGAATCACTCTCCGTTATGCGGGCTTGCGGTTTAGTTATTGCTCTGGCAGGAATTGCTGCCCTGCTGTTACCCGGGGCGAAGGCACCGCCGCTTTACAGTGCACTTATGATGATCGTTGCCGGATTAGCCTGGGCCGCCTATTCCGTCAGGGGGAGGGCGGGCCAGGCGGCCGGGGCTTCAACGGCGGCAAATTTTGTACTCGCCACGCCGATGGCTCTCGCTCTTTCGTTGCTGTTTATGAAGCAGGGTCACTATGATGCTGCGGGCATTGCTTTGTCATTGCTGTCCGGTGCCGCCGCCTCAGCCGGTGCATATGTATTGTGGTATACCCTTTTACCCTCTCTCGGCTCTATCACCGCCAGTACCCTTCAGCTCAGCGTTCCCTGTCTGGCAATGCTAGGGGGTGTGGTATTCCTGGATGAATCACTGACGGTCAGAACGATATTTTCTGCCCTGGCGGTGCTGACTGGCATTGTGATGGTGACACGCGAGAAATCCCCCCGTCAGTCGATGACAAAGGCGAGAGAACCTTAATAACGCAATTAATTCATGCAGTTGTGATGATTCTCTTATGTTAATCAC
The DNA here is from genome assembly GCF_015167415.1 of Kosakonia pseudosacchari. Lineage (NCBI taxonomy): Bacteria > Pseudomonadati > Pseudomonadota > Gammaproteobacteria > Enterobacterales > Enterobacteriaceae > Kosakonia > Kosakonia pseudosacchari. Next base: position 53,496 of record NZ_CP063426.1, on the reverse strand, counting down.
ACGAGCCAGTTTTCCCGCTTCGGCATCAGACTGACAGTAATACTGAGGTCGACGTTTCTGACTACACCTAAGGCAGGTTTATGAAATGAAATATGATTTTGATGAGTACGTAAGCAGAGAGAAAACAGACAGTCTCACCGTGGACGGCTGGCGGGAATACCTGTTTTCGGGACAGTCCGAATTTGCAATGCGGTATCCGGCAGAAGGGCTAATCAACCTCTGGGTTGCTGACATGGCTTTTGCCACACCAGAGCCGATTCTTCAGGCCATCAGAGACCGTCTGGATAGAAAAATACTCGGCTACACTAAAATCTACGACGAAGAATACTATGAGATCTTTGGCAGCTGGTGTGAGCGACAATATGGTCACCGTTTCAAAACGGAAGACATTGTGCTGTCTCCGGGCATTATTCCCGCGCTGAACCGTCTCGTCCCGCTTCTGACCGACATGGATGACAGTATTCTTATTATGACGCCTTCATATGGCCCGTTTAAAAAGGCGGGTGAATACAGTCAGCGTCGCGTGGTGTACTCGGCGTTAAAAAAATCAGCAGGCGGCTGGGAACCTGACTGGGAAGACTTTGCACGCAAAGCCAGTCAGGCCGATTTACGTGTGAAAATTCTTTTCCTGTGTAATCCGCATAACCCGACCGGACGAGTCTGGCGGCCTGATGAACTTAAGCGGATTATTGAAATTTGCCTGGCCAATGACATCTGGGTGATATCTGACGAAATTCACTGCGACCTGTCCCGAAGCGGTATCGGTCATACACCGGCCGCCTCTCTTTTCCCTGATTCTACACGCATTATTACCTGCATGTCCTCGAGTAAAACATTCAATCTGGCCGGGAATTTGTTGGCAAATATTATTATTCCGGATCCCGGTGTCAGAAGCGAGTGGCGTCTCAGACACGACGAGTTCATCTCTCCACTGAGCCTGGCAGCAAACAAAGCGGCGTGGAGTGAATGTGATGACTGGCTTGTCCATCTGAGGGAATATATTGACGGCAATTTCCAGTACCTGCACGACTATCTCAAAAGCTATTTACCCGAAACCAGGTTCTCGATCCCCGAAGGGACATATCTGGCCTGGATAGATATTAGCCGCTACCTGCCCGACACCGCAGGTGAGGATTTATCGCTGTATTTTGCCCGGGAGTCAGGGGTCCTTCTTGAAGGGGGCTTGCTGTTTGTCGACAATGGGGACGGATATATCCGGTTAAATCTGGCCTGCCCACGGAGTATGCTGACAGCAGGGATGAAAAGAATTTCACAGGTACTGCGGATACCGGCTCCTCATCGTGTATAACCCCTTTCTCTCTGGCCGTTTTGTCCTGTCAGGATGTCGTCAGAACCCGGCATAACACCCTGTGCCGGGAACACAAAAGGCACGGATGAACAGGTCGTGAATATTCTTAGTGAAGCCTGCTGATGACATATCTGGCGACAAAAAAATGCCGCCCTTAAGGGGCGGCTTATGCCAGCGTCACGGGGTTATCGTCTGACCGCCATGATGCCCGCATCGACATCCCAGATAGCGCCCGTCACCCATGAGGTTTTGTCAGACAACAGGAAGAGAATAGTGTTTGCCACATCTTCGGCAGTTCCGACGCGTCCCAGCGGGTGGAAATCGTTCAGCGACTTCATAGCATCTGCGATATCCGCTTTGTCCATGAAGCCTTCGTATATCGGCGTATGAACAATCCCGGGAGACACCGCGTTGACACGAATACCCGCGCTGGCCAGCTCAATCGCCAGATTACGCGTCAGGGCATGCAGACCCGCTTTTGCCATTGAATAGGCCGAGGCCGGCGAGTCACCCAGTGCAGCCTGAGCACCAATCGAACCGACGTTGACGATAGACCCTTCGAGCTTCGCGGCGAGCATGTTCTTCACGACATCCTGTGTAATAAAGAACGTGGCTCGGTTCAGCGAAAGATACATGTCATAATCGGCAAAGCTGTGCTCGGTAAATCCTTTGGGCATGAAGATACCGGCGGCATTCACCATCAGGCTGATATCGCGATGGTGAGCATTAATTTCCTGACGGATAGTTTCCATACCTTCTTCGGTCATCAGGTTCGCCGCGATGACCGCAACCGGTCCCAGAGGGCTCAGTTCTTTTTGCACCGCTTCGGCTTTGTCTTTTTTATTCCCGGTCAGCACGACACTGCCGCCCGCTTCCAGTACCATGCGTGCCACGGCCAGGCCCATGCCGCTGGTACCGCCGACGACGAGCAGTTTTTTACCTTTGAAAAAAGTGTTCATTTTCTGACTCCATTACTGGTGGGTAAGACGTTGCCGGCAGCGTGAAACTGCCGGCGGTTGACGGATTAAATACTGCAGCCATCCGTTCCGCAGGTCTGACCCGCAGTGGCTGAAAATTCGGTTTGCTGTTCATCCCAGACCTGACGCAGGGCATTCAAAAAGTTATCTGCTGCCTGAGCCCCGCTGATGGCATATTTTTCGTTCATCACAAAAACCGGAACGCCGCTGAGGCCAATAGACTGTGCGTGGGCTTCATCGTCGGAAACGGTGGCGCGAAAATCGTCATTTTCCAGGGCGGCTTCAGCGTCAGCTTTCGGCATACCGGCTTCTACGGCCATGGCAACGAGCTGCTGACGGTCAAAGAGAGAGCGACCTTCGGTGATACTGCCATGATAAAAACGTTCTTCCACCGCGTCCGCAATTCCGGCCTTACGCGCGGCAACCAGCAGGGTGTGTGCATCTTCTGTATCACCAAACATCATGCCGTCGAAGTTGTAGATCAGACCTTCAGATTTACCGGCGGTGCCCACCTGATTCATCATCAGCTCCGCTGAATGCTGACTGCCCAGCTTTTTAACGATGGCATCCTTAAAAGGCATCGCGGGAGTACCACCGGCCAGACGGTAGCTGTGATGGCGGATCACCACCTGGTCGCGAAATTCAAAGCGATTCAGACCCTGTTCAAATCTTTTTTTAGCAATCCAGCACCACGGGCAGACCAAATCTGACCAGATATCGATGGTAAGGGTGGGTTTCAGCGTTTGCATAATGATTCCTCAAAGACGTTGGGCGGTCGGATCTCACTTATCAGAGAACCGCGACCGTATGGGATTTATTGCGCCTGCCAGACCGGGTAATCGGTATAGCCTTTTTCCGGGGAACCACTGACGCCGTAGTAGGTGGCGCGGTCACTTTCTGCCAGTGGCCAGCCGTTTTGCATTCTTTCAACCAGATCCGGGTTAGCGATGTAGGGCACACCAAATGCCACCAGATCCAGCTCATCATCTTCCAGAGCCTGCTCTGCGATATCACGGGTAAAACCGCCGGCAGCGATGATGGTGCCTTTAAACGTGTTGCGAAAACGGCGGCGGAAGCCTTCCGGAAGTGGCGCTTTGGTGTACACCGGCTGATAGTAAAGGTGTACGTAGGCCAGTTCCCGCTGACCGAGCGCGTCGGTGATGGCTGACCAGGTTTGCTCTTCACCTTCATACGGCGCGAGGTCATAAATGCGGCCGAACGGTGACAGGCGCACGGCAACGTGGCTGTTACCCACGGCTTCCGCCACGGCGTCAATGGTCTCCAGCAGGAAACGCTGACGATTTTCCACCGAGCCGCCGTATTCGTCGGTGCGGGTGTTCAGTTCGCTACTGAGGAACTGGTCAAAGATGAATCCGTTTGCCGCCATGATTTCCACGCCGTCAAAGCCGGCTTCCATCGCCAGGCGTGCGGAGTGCACGAAGTCTGCAGTGATGCGTTTAACTTCATGCGTTTCCAGCGCGCGTGGCTGGCTTGGTACAACCGGGCCCGGTTCTCCGGATTCGGTCAGCGCAAAAACGGTGGTATTGACCGCCTGAACGGTGCCCGCTGAAACCGGCGCTATGTGGCCTGGCTGAAGAGAGACGTGAGACATACGGCCGACGTGCCAGAGCTGCGCGAAAATACGGCCACCTTTGGCGTGAACCGCTTGTGTCACCTTACGCCAGCCCTGGACGTGTTCGTCGTTGTAGATACCAGGGGTATAAAGGTAACCCCGGCCTTCTTCTGAAACCGGCATCCCTTCGGTGATGAGCAGGCCAGCAGAAGCACGCTGTGCATAGTACAAAGCCACGACCTCATCCGGCACGTCATTCATGGTGCGGGTGCGGGTCATCGGTGCCATGACTACACGGTTTTTTAACGCCAGGCCAGACAGATTGTAGGGGGTGAAAAGCTTACTCATCGTATACCTCACAAAAAACAAAAAGGAGTATCCCGGCAGGGATTTGCACAGCCCGGCAGTATCATCGACTGGACGTCGCGCACTGGAGTTGCATAAACATCTGATGGGTGGCAATATACCAACCATCTAGTAGGTAGGTCAATGGGTGTGTCGTATTTTTTTGTCATAACGCAGCCATTTCTGAATTGTCACTCATTTTGCGAGGTCATCACCATGCGTACATTAACAGCTTATAACGAAGATAATTTCCGCCAGATAGAGCAGTACAAAGGAATATCGGTGGTACGTTTCTCTGCACCCTGGTGTCCGCCCTGTCAGGCCAGCGAAGAAATGTTCAGTCAGTTTGCAGACCGGCTCGATAGAGATATTCAGGTGGGGAAAGTCAATGTAGATCAGGCGCCGGTGCTGACAACCAAATACGAGATCTGGGGGCTGCCGTCTGTGCTGATATTTCATGAAGGGCAATTAGTTAAACGCATACCGGGTGTGAAACCTGCATCGGTATATGCTCAGGCTATTGCGGACATAAAAAAAGGGCAGTAATGCCCTTTTAACGTGGAATTTATTAATGCTTAACCGCGTGCCTGACCGACGGCATCAAGAGTGCGGGCTGAATAAATGACCGCCGCGCCAGCGTTGAGGTTAATCGCCACGCCCAGCGCTTCAGCAATTTCAGCGTCGGTTGCACCGGCTTTCACAGCGGCGTCGGCGTGAAAAGCAATACAGCCGTCGCAGCGGGTTGTGACTGCGCACGCCAGGGCAATGAGTTCACGCACTTTTGCGCCCAAAAGGTCAGTTTTGTTACCTGCGTTGCCCAGGGCAACCACGCCTTTCATGGTCTCGGGGGTCAGTTTGCCCAACTCGCCTAAACGTTGCATTAACTCTGAGCGATAGTTGTTCCAGTCCAGCATAGTGTCATTCTCCTGAATGAGGGGTATTAAGAAGCAGTTTTATATACTTAAGGCTGTTGGCGAAGACTTCGGGTCTGGCCGTTGCATGCGCCACTACGCTTGAGCCTTCACAGACATTAATGATCATCAAAGCAATATCTGATGGTTCGGCATGGGATGAAAACTCACCTGACTCCATGCCCGCCCTGACGACTTTTGTGAGCCACTCGATTTGCATATCGAAATAAAGTGATGTCTGTACAGTAATTGCCTGAGGCAGATTGGCGGTCTCTGCTGACAACGCACAACACAGTGGCAGTAGCGAAGCTTTATGGCTTTGCGCGAAGATATCGATGTAAGCCGCAATTCTTCTCTCCGCGCTTTTCTCAGTCGCCTCTATCTGCTCAAATACGCGTTGTGTATCAGAGAACGCCTGTATTACCACCTGCTCACCCAGAATATCTTTGGTCGGGAAATGGTGATGAATACTGGCCTTGGTGATACCCACTATTTTTGATAAATCAGCATAGCTGAATGCTGAATACCCTTTTTCGCGCATCAGGTGTTCTGCTTCGCTGAGCAGCCGTTCCCGTGTCATGGTTGTCATAATTACTCCATATAATCTACTAGTTGATAGATTATATTGTTGCTATTTTTCCGTAGCAAGTTGTATCACTGACTCAGTATCGTGCAGAGCTGAACGTCACTGCCATCCTGCATTCTGAATGGCAGCATTACATCTCTGACATCACGCCAGGCGTGTAATCATTTCAACCGGATTAGCCAGAGTATCGTGGATTGGCGAATTCTTTTGCATTTCGCTGACCAGCGCTTCTAACTCCTCGCGACTGGCGGTCTTGCTCGTAAGGTGAACATCGACGCGAATAGATTTCGCACCTTTACGCACGTTGCTGTCCAGCCCAAGGAAGCCGTTGAGGTTGATATCGAAATTAAGATCCAGCTCGATACCGTCCAGGTCGATCCCTTTTTCAGCAGCCATCATGGTAAGGGTGGCGGTATAACAGCCAGCCAGCGCCTGCATGATGTATTCAGTCGGGCTCATGCCGGTATCGGTGCCGAGTAAACCTGCGGGTTCATCACCGATATTAGAAAATTTCCCCACACGGCTGGTATCGATAACGCCGTTCTGGATTGTGGCGCCGGTCTCTGTGCGAACGGTTAATCCGCCGCTGGAACGGGCTTTCATCTGGAAAGTCAGGTTACCCAGGCCAGGCTGGCTGCGAACTGCTTCACGGGTATTGTGGATCGCAGCTGCGTCTGCAGAAGGTTTAACGGTAGTAGACATAATGGCTCCTGTAATTTCTTGATAAAAGGTATAGCTGGTGTAATCAGTACCAACCATCTAGTTGGTAGATTAATATCGCGAACCTCTTTTGTCTACTCTTTTATAAAAAATAGGGGGAAAAGAACCCAGCAGGCTGTTTTATTTCATAATAACCATTTGATTTTTTTATAATCTTCCCAGCCGCTCACTCTTGCAGCAATCCAGCCTTTACCCGAAGGATAGTCTGGCGGGTGGTATTAAATTCCCGGGCAATAGCACTGATACTGATGCCAGCATTTAGGCGCTCTGTCACTGTTTGCTTTTGTTCCTCGCTCAGGATGGGGGGGCGACCGAAGCGTTTTCCAGCCGCTTTTGCCCTCGCAATACCTGAATACGTTCGCTCAAGCAGCAAATCCCGCTCAAACTCCGCTACAGCAGAAATTACCTGCATAGTCATTTTTCCGGCCGGACTGGTCAAGTCAACGCCTCCGAGTGCGAGACAATGAACGCGAATATCTAAAGCCGCCAGTTGCTCTACTGTTTTTCGGATATCCATCGCATTACGACCCAGACGGTCAAGTTTGGTGACAATCAGTACATCCCCATTTTCCATGCGATCTAGCAACCGGATAAATCCGGGGCGTTCGCTGGCAGCAACCGAGCCACTGATATGCTCCTCAATAAGTCGTTGGGATCTGATGGCAAAACCCGCCGCTTCAATTTCACGACGCTGGTTTTCTGTGGTCTGTTCCAGAGTTGAGACCCTGCAGTAGGCAAAAACACGTGACATGGGAAACTTTCCGTACGAAATGGATGTCCGAATTATAACGTGTGTCCGAAATTAATTTCACTAAGTTTCGGACATGTGCTGTAAGTGGTGTACGAAACCGACCGGTTTCGGTCACAGCGAACAAATAACAGATGAAAACTATACGCGAGGGAGGCATTTATGCCACGGCGACAGATACTGAGCAGCGAAGAGCAGGAACGCTTACTGGTTATACCAGATGATGAAATTATTCTGACCCGAATGTGTTTTCTGAACGAACCGGATATTGCGCTCATTAATAAGCACCGAAGGCCAGCGAATCGCCTGGGCTTTGCTGTATTACTCTGTTATCTGCGTGGACCTGGATTTATTCCGGACAAAAGCAGTGCTCCTCACAATGGCGTTGTATCCAGGGTTGCTTCCCGACTGAAACTTCAGCCTGATTTATGGCCGGAATATGCATCCAGAGAGCAAACCCGCTGGGAACATCTGACCGAACTTTATCGCTACCTGGAACTATCCCCGTTCAGCCGGTCAATGCAAAAAGACTGTATCCGTCATCTGCACCCCTATGCCATGCGAACTGACAAAGGATTTATGCTGGCGGAAGAAATGCTCAGCTGGCTACATAACAATAATGTTATTTTCCCTTCTGTTGAAGTGATCGAACGGACGCTTGCCGAAGTCGTCACGCTCGCTAACAGATCGGTATTTTCGACACTTACCGCGCAACTGGAAAAGCAGCATAAATCAGCACTCGACAGCCTGCTCATATCAGAGGGTGAACAACCTTCCCGTCTGGCATGGCTGCTACAGCCTCCGGGTAAAATAAACGGTAAAAATGTGCTGCAACATATCGACCGGCTTAATTCCATCGCTGCGCTGGGGTTGCCTGATGGTATTGCACTTTCCGTTCACCAGAACAGGTTGCTTAAACTGGCGCGTGAGGGCCGGAAAATGAGCAGCAGGGACCTGGCAAAATTCACCGATGTCAGACGTTACGCTACGCTGGTTTGTATAATAACAGAGGCCAGGGCCACCCTGACTGACGAAGTGATTGATCTGCACGAGCGTATCCTGGGTAGTCTGTTCAGCAGGGCAAAACGCACGCAGGCCGAACGGCTCCAGCAAACGGGAAAGCTTATTCAGAGCAAGCTGAAGCAGTACGTTACCGTCGGGCAGGCGTTACTTAACGCCAGAGAATCCGGGGAAGATCCCTGGACTGCAATAGAAGATGTCCTTCCCTGGCAGGAATTCATCAACAGCGTGGAAGAAACGCGGTTTCTTTCCCGTAAGGGCAATTTCGACGCGCTTCATCTGATCACCGAAAAATACAGTACGTTGCGTAAATATGCCCCGCGTATGCTGTCAGCATTGCAGTTCATGGCGACACCTGCGGCGCAGGCGCTCAGCGATGCGCTGGACACCATAACGGAAATGTACCGTAAACAACTTCGTAAAGTGCCGCCATCAGCGCCAACAGGGTTTATCCCTGAAAGCTGGCGAAAACTGGTGCTCACGCCTTCAGGCATCGACCGCAAGTACTACGAGTTTTGCGTACTGAATGAACTCAAGGGTGCATTACGTTCCGGTGATATCTGGGTAAAAGGATCGCGCCGCTACAAAAATTTTGATGATTATCTCATCCCGACTGCTGAGTTTGAGAAATCCCGACATAATGACCAGTTACAGTTGGCCGTTCAGACCGATAGCCAGGCATACCTTCAGGCCCGTATGACTCTTCTTGCATCTCGGCTGGAAGAAGTTAACGCGATGGCGCTTGCCGGTGATTTGCCCGATGTAGATATCTCAGATAAAGGCGTAAAAATCACTCCACTGGAGAACAGCGTTCCTTCAGGTGTTTCGCCCTTTGCAGATTTGGTCTATGGCATGCTTCCCCATCCGAAAATTACGGAGATACTGGAAGAAGTTGATAGCTGGACGGGATTTACGCGTCACTTCGCGCACCTCAAAAATAATAACGTCAGACCAAAAGACGGAAGACTGTTGCTGACCACCATTCTGGCTGACGGCATCAACCTTGGGCTGACAAAAATGGCGGAATCCTGCCCTGGGGCCACAAGATCGTCACTCGAAGGTATTCAGGCATGGTACATCAGGGATGAAACTTATTCAGCGGCACTGGCCGAGCTGGTCAACGCACAGAAAGAGCGGCCTCTGGCCGCATTCTGGGGCGACGGGACAACATCGTCGTCAGACGGGCAGAACTTTCGGGTAGGCAGTCACGGACGTTATGCCGGTCAGGTCAATCTTAAATATGGTCAGGAGCCGGGCGTGCAGATTTATACGCATATCTCAGACCAATACAGCCCGTTCTACGCCAAAGTGATCAGCCGGGTGCGCGACTCAACCCACGTGCTTGATGGCCTGCTGTACCATGAAAGCGATCTGGAAATTACCGAGCATTACACCGATACCGCAGGCTTCACTGAACATGTTTTCGCCCTGATGCACCTGCTGGGATTCGCTTTTGCGCCAAGGATCCGTGATCTTCATGACAAGCGGCTGTTTATTCATGGAAAGGCCGAGCGCTATCCGGGGCTTCAGTCTGTCATATCAACAACCTGCCTGAATATCAAAGACATTGAGTCGCACTGGGATGAGGTATTGCGCCTGGCAACCTCGATTAAGCAGGGGACAGTCACCGCATCACTGATGATGAAAAAGTTAGCCAGTTACCCAAAACAGAATGGACTTGCCAAAGCGCTGAGAGAGATTGGCCGCATCGAACGGACACTATTTATGCTGGACTGGTTCCGTGATCCCGGTCTGCGCCGACGCGTGCAGGCGGGGCTGAATAAGGGTGAGGCCCGTAATGCCCTTGCGCGAGCGGTCTTTTTGCACCGTCTGGGTGAAATAAGGGATCGTGGGCTGGAGAATCAGAGTTATCGCGCCAGCGGGCTGACATTACTGACAGCAGCGATCACGTTGTGGAACACGGTATATATAGAAAGAGCTATTGAGTCACTAAAACGAAAGGGTATCCCGATAAATGAGCAACTGGTCTCTCATCTTTCTCCCCTGGGCTGGGAACATATCAATCTGAGTGGAGATTACGTCTGGCGTAATAATCTTAAGCTGGGATCCGGAAAATACCGCTCATTACGTACAGTCGATACCGCTTTGTACAAAAAACAGTCTTAGCGTGGGATAATTTCCGTTTTCCAAGCGGACCCCGACAACAACGATTGATCGTGCCCTGCTAAAGCGAAGCACACTGGCACTCACCCTTACCGGCTGGTATGCCTATGTGCAGAAGGCCGCAGATGCGGCCGACAGGCTTAAGCAACAAAATGGTATGTACTATCATGCTCTCTATGCTGAAGAACTGGAAATGTTGTATTTTCTGATTGAGCCTGTCATCAGTAGGAACCCGTCACTTAACCGGATTATGTCTTCTGATGACGAAATAGCAGCTGCAATTAACCGGATAATTCGATGACTTTTTTTGGAAAATGGCTGCGCTGGCAGCTTCGTCTTCTTGCCAGCATTGTTATCTGTGCCGTACTCATCGTGAGTGTTGCCGCGCTGGGTGGAAAATTCTGGCCGGACTATGCCTGGGGTGTTACCGCCGTATTTGCCGTAGCCATTATCTGGCTGGCATCGAGGAAATAAACCACCGCCGCTCAACCCAGTCCCTGCATCCTGACCAGCCCGATGACCAGCAGATGGCCGGTATAGGCCAGATAAAAGAATGACGACGGCATAAACCGTTTTTCCCTTCCCGCAGCCGGTGAGGTGGCCGCACTGACTGCCGCTACCGGCAGCAGAACGGTGGGCAGAATAGCCAGCACAACCACGGTAACCGGTATCTCCTGTAAATGCTGACTGTTCAGTGCAAGCAGCGCAATGAAGGCGGCGGCTCCGGCCGACAGGCGGTGCCGGAATGAGGTGTTGTGCAGGAAGATGGCCAGCGACAGGGCCAGTACCAGCCCCGGCACGCCGTAACTTGCGACAGACAGTGGCCACGCCATCAGGACAAGCAATAACACGCCGCCCGCCATGCCAGCCAGACGGTACCGGTGATGCCAGGCAAGCAGCTGCGTGACGCCGGCGAAGACAAACAGAATGTTGAGGGCGTACCACGGGTCGTGCCCCCGGAACGCCAGACTGAATGCCGGCTGGGTGACCACTGCCCAGAGCCACATCCGGTTTGCCCTTAACTGCAGGCGCTCTGGCCGGAGCATCACATTGCGTGCCCATATCAGGACGAACAGCGGAAACGCCATTCTCCCCAGCGCATAGAGCTCCGGTCGCGCCGGCGTCAGCAGAAGCGTATTGATATGGTCCGCCAGCATGGCAACCAGCGCCGTCAGTTTGAGCCTGTCGGCCGCACCCGGACTGATAGCCAGCCAGTGGTGTATTCTCGACGTCAGTCCGTACATCGTTACGCTGAGATATTGTGTCATTTATGTCCTTTTCAGTCCGGCACGCCCGTAAAATATAATCCTGTACCCATTGCCAGAAAACTCGGCCGCTGTAAGACGGCACACTGACGCCGGCTTTCTGCAAAATCTTTCTCGCCACGGATTCTGATTTATCCCGGATAATTAACATTGCAGAATTTTTATCTTTATTTGACAGTGCGGTGCTGAAAAGAAAGAAACTGTTCATGCGCTAATAATATCTGAGTTAATAATATTATTCTTCGGCATTTAACTTAAAAACTTTAGCGTCCGCACATATAATTCTAAGCTGATTTTGCACACGTTTAAATATTTTTATCTGATTACCGGATTATCAAAAATAAAAATTTTGGCATAAAATATGCGGCAAATAAACTGTATTTCAGGCGAGTGGCTCGTCAATTTTTTTAATTAACTCTTGCCCCTGATTATGAGGATTGCCGACTTTAGCGGATACCGGATACCAGCTGAAATCGCTTTCCGGCAGCGCATGTTTTTCAGCCAGATCTGCGGCGTCTTCCGGGCTGGTTTTTTCATTTATCCAACTGAGGGCGGACTCAGTATCAAATACCAGCGGCCGACGGTCATGAATATCAATCAAGCCCTGATTACTTGGGGCCGTCACAATAACAAAACCTTCCTGCCCGTGGTCAGTATCAAAGGGCGCGTGTCCAATCGCGGCCATAAACAACGGGCTTCCGTCTGAACGGTAGATGAAATAAGGCTGTTTGCGGGAGCCTGTTTTTTTCCATTCATACCAGCCATCTGCAGGAACAATCGCGCGACCGCTGCGCCAGAGCTTGCTGAACATTTTTCCGGTAGCGGCGGTTTCACTGCGGGCATTTATCATCGGTGCTTTTGTCCACCATTGCGGGCTGTAGCCCCAAAGAACCGGATCAAGCGCAAAGTTCCCGTCGCGTTCACTCCGTATAAGAATACGGGTGCCCGGCGCTACATTGTAGTGTTCCAGAGGATGAGGATCATAAGGAACAGTCTCCCCGCTGATTTCCGGCAGTCCATACGCTATAAAAAAGCCGGCATGAAGCCGGGCGACATTCAGTACTACGCTGGCAACGTGCTGACCCCTACATGAATACTTGCTTTAGGGAGTTGAAACGAAAAGGAGTGGTTGAAAGGATTAAACGGGTAGCGGAATGGGGCAGTAAATAAAGTTCGGTATGTGTACTGCCCCGCCAGATTACAATTCAGACGGTACATTCGCCAGATGTTGAGCAAGTAATGTTTGATATTGAACATTCAGCGCCTGAGATACTTGAAGCTGCTGCTGAAAGGCATCAACCACCGGTTGCATCATTGCGAAGGCGGAAAGAGCACTTGCGTTGGCCACGGCATCAACACCACCTTGCTGCGACAGTCGCACGTTACGGGCAGCCCCACCAAAGCACATATTGCCAGTGACTGGATGTATTATTGGAGTTGTCCATCCGGCCTTGTAATCAGATTCATTTATCATGTTAGTACCCTTTTAAAATTACTTATTTATCATAGCTATCCCGAAGTCTTTCCAGCTTGGTATTGCCGTGAACTGAGGCATTACCATCTCCAGAAACCACGCTGCAGGACAAATCATGCTCGTTTAACACAGTGTCGATGCGATTAGCTAAAAAATCGCTTAGTCTTGTGCTGTCAGATGCTTGCCTTTGATAACCATAGTCAGGAAGATCTATCCCATGGCCATTAGAACGAATTACAATTCTAACACCTTCTTTTTCAAATACTTGCCTTTCAAAGTCATAGATTGATGGCATTTAACTTGGTCTCCATTTATGTCGTTTATTATTAGCTATCCACGATAATAGGTGCTTATTAAGGCATTAATCAATGGTTAAATGTTTCTTAGGTATAAAAAATATGATCAAGTGAAACTTTCTTAGTGTTCACTTCTGTTCTACAGAGGGGTTTAAGGGCCAGCCGGACGAAGCCTTCCTGAGTTACGGCACTCTGGCATCGGCTGAATGGGCCCTGCCTTCCCAGTCCAGTGTTGCCTGCGACATGGTGCCGTAGGGCCAATGGTTCGAAAACGTATTTTAAAGAGATAATTCCATGTGTTTTTTGGGATGAGTCGTGTCATGTAGTGAGGCTATCTACCTGATAGTCAGATTTAATCTTTTTAATTACACTAAGTAGAGTCGATTCCGGCTGAGGGCAAAATGTCACGATAGTGGCAAGATGGAGTTGACCCCTGCTATACCGATATTCTTCTTTTGTGAATGGGGAGCGTCGAAATGGATAATTATCGAAAGTTGCTGGTATTAGGAGTCAATGAAGCGGTCAGACAGGGCAAACTATCTCTCGGCGCTCCTGATGGTGACGCACCTACCGATGAGAATGGTCACCTTTTTACTGAGCTTGCGGGTTATCCGTCGGTCGTCATCTGGAACAGCATAAGTGTCGGTGAGCTGCGGATCTCTGTCTGGTGGAACTACGACCACTCGAAACACCCGCAAGCAGAGGCATCAGGTAATGCCCGCGAAAACTTCAATTTTAGTCGACCGTTAGCTAAAAAAATTCATTACCCCAAATTTGTAGGTGCTACCGCCAGTGCCTGGCTTGAGCGAAAAACGGGGAAGCACTTGCAAGGCCACGGAAAGCGAAACATCTTCGATACGTATCTTCGCACCGATATGAGAGAAAAACTCCGTGCGATCCCCGATCCCAGGCCAGAAGGTTATGAGGCGGAAGGCCGATTCTTTCTTTAAGGGTGAGCCGTGCCTGACATATTACTTATCGTCATCGTCACTAATCGATTTTTTAAATTGTTTATTTTCCTTTTTGGGGTTGTACGCTGGAATCCAAGACAATTTCGTCACCAAAGCTAAAGACAATCAGGTTTACATAACGTTGAATAAATTACTGGTTATGTGACATGTTTCAGCGTCAATATCGTTACTTTAATTATTGTCACTCTACCGATCGTTTATAGTTGATAATTTAGAAAGGAAGTTCTTCATGACTGAACTAATGAATAAAACATCAAATCAACACTTCATATCTCAAACCGAATTCAGATGGAATAGTGCCGTCCCTGACGCTCCCCATGGTTCAATTAAAATCAATAGATTTAGGTTAATTAATAAGAGAGATTACAAACTGTCCCAACCAGAAAGGAAGCGTGTTAAAGGGCTTTCATGCGGAGATGATCTTTTCACTATCGCTATTATGGATGATGGCAAGCGCGTTAATATGGAGAAATTTTTTGGTTATTTTGAGGAGCAATATAATAATAGAGCATCAAATTTTCTTTCAGCTATTAAAAATAAGATAGATGACTCAGTTGCCGGAGTTGATAAAATTGATGGTTCTGAATTTTATTCAGATGTGAAATTCTTTCAAAAGATGAAATTTCTGAATTTCATAAGAAACCCGCACAACATATGTCAGGCATTAAAGATGTTTGATTTTGCTAAAGATTTTATCGTGCATGGTCAAGGGGGTGAGTTCAAATTGATCTTTAATGCTCTTGTTAAAAATGAAAAAAAACATCGGGATTTTATATGTAAAACATATAAAGTAAGTGAGTCTGATTTTGATAGCTGGATAAAACTTATACTTCTGTTTGTTTACCATGATGAAAACATGAAAAACCCTGTTTTAGATGGGATGATGGAAGAGTTTTTCAAAGCAAAGGAATTATATACAGCGGTAATAATTGGATATTATTTGGATGAATCAAAGGGGGCTGTTTTAATTCCAGATGTTGGCTCTGTGGTTTATTCTGATATGACATATAAGTTCAATGTTTCAAAAAATTGTTTCATAGCTCTGGAACATAATTTAATTGACAGTGAGTACAGTAGAGATATTGCACGAAATGCATCGGAACGTATGGGTTTGAAATTTACAGAGGACGTCTATAAAGAATTTAAACGTTTAATGGCGGGCCACATGAGTATTTCAATTTATGTTGATAATGAAGAATTACTTAGAGGTTATAACAGAGGTTGTATTGAGGCATCTGCTGAGTTTGTGTATTCCTGTTCGACTACAATCCATGGGGCGGATGTAGTAAGAGAGGGCTCCATATAATCATTTCAAATGTGATTAATGGTGGTAGCTCTGATATAACGAATTTACATTGTGGGAGGCGGCCCGAAAACTGGTGCTAGAGGTTGATTCTGAATACCGGCCTGCAGGTTTTCGACATATTAATGATATTGTCAGGGAGCTGCATGAAGCAGATCAGCTCAGCGCGCGACTGAGTGTCGTTATGTCCGTCGTAATGATGGTAAACGAAGCCTGGAGGGCATGATGTACATTAACACGTGACTCTTCGGTGAGCTGATGGGGAAAGCATCAGATGACCTATATGGTATCCATACTGGTCTAAGATATCTGCTGGAGCAGGGGGACGAGAGCTAACGGTGATAAAAACCACGTTAAGCGGTGTCAAAAATCGAAATTGTTTCACACTGATGTCAGTAAGTTATATGACATAGGTACTCACTCTTTCCATTGACCCTCTCCCATTAACTAAAGCGTGAAACGATTGAGGTATGAGTTGATGGTAGTCCCGTCTTCTTTTTCTATTATTTCTTCTCCGCCTATAAACCTCTGCCCCAATGAAATTGATGGAGTATTACCATTATCAACAGTGGCGCCAATAAAAATAGCCTCAACTCCAGCCCCCTTGAGACCATTCTTAAACTCGTTGAATGCCTTTTCTACTGTATCTCTACCAACCCCTTTACCTCTAAAGTCCGCTCTAACAAACCATCCTACATCAGTTGTTCCCTCATCAAGAGAGACAATAAACACACATATTGCGATTATTTCGTCGCGATCATTCAAAGTAGCATAAGTGAATCGGCTCCTGTTTTTTTCAGGAATATCCATATGGACTAGTAAATCTTCATATAGGGAGGAGCGCTTAAGACTGATAACGGAATTATTATAAGCATCACATAACGCATTGTATCCTGATTCAATTATCTCGATATTATTCATCTAATTATCATCCAGTTATTAATATTTAAACTAATACACAACTCTTGTGCTAAACCCGGAATTAATGACAGCAACGGCGATGAATTGACCTAGCCAGTCGCAATGGAATTGTCCGTGCCGATAGTGAGTACCGTCTGGCCATCTTTCACAATTCGGATGAACTCATTTTTCCCGAGCACCCTGATTAACCTGCTGATACCTTTACCACCACGTGAAACCTTTATCTGCGCCTTAATTTTTTCCGGGGCTATATAGCTATTCAACCCTTCCACAGAGCACAACGCATAAAATCGCAGATTCGCAGAATGACTCAGAAAATTGGTTTTCCGGTCAGGGCTCATCCATCCGATCATGTCCAAGATATCATCATAATGCTTTCTGAGCAGATTGCAGCTGGCTTGTGTACCGTATACCGGTTTTGAGTAATCTGTTTTGTTGGTGGCCGGATCTCTTTGATAAAATTTCCATACGGCTTCATGGTGCGAAAGACGATTTCTCAGCTCCTTTATTTGAAAAAATGCGGCACAAATATCGGCGCGTGTGTACCCTGCCGGGGCATTCGGAAATACATGTGAGGTCAATGTCGGCCAGAGTAACCGGTCCCCGTGGGGATCTTCATATGGGGCCGTCAACAATGTGGTCCAGAATCCAAAAGTCAGTCCGGCGATGATCCTGTCAGGTGTTGGTTTTTTACCTTCCTTACTAATCTGGCTTTTGGCCTGAGCTACCAGATTTTCTTCAGTCAGTGTTCTCGCCAGTAGCCTGTTGCTCCATTTATCCAGTAGATAGCCAGCAGCATCCTGACGATCTTTACTATTTCTGGCTCGTTTGTAGCGTTCCGAAGAATTGATTCTGTTATCGCCCATATATTTCGGAAGACTGGTCACCCAGTTTGTGTTGGTATCCCACAGGCCCTTCGCTCCCGGTGGCGGAAAGGATTGTATGGCGGTGTTCATGGCATTGCGAAGAGTAACCTCAAGACACTGCATGGCTGGCAGCAATGCGCCTGCCAGCGCTTTGTTCCAGTGATAAGCAGCCATAACCTGAGAGGGTTTAACTTTAAGGTGCTTTTGGTATATACCCAGTCTTTCCGTCGTGATGTAGTGTTGTGCAGTCATGAATGAAATCCTGAAAACGATTGACACACGTGGCGTATGTCTGGCTTAATAACCCTATCAAGGCGGAGTCGCCTCCTCAGGAGGTCTCTCGCGGAAAAAGTAGTTTGGAAAAGCCATCCTTTGGGGTGGCTTTTCTCGTTTCAGGGGACAGTCATGCGATCCCTGTTTTCGTGTATTGTGTTCCGGCCTTCTGCAGGGACGTCAGGGAGGAGCCGTACCCAGAGGTGTGTGGTTCGTGTTTCTCCTGCCCGGCGGCGACCGGAAAACGGCTCCGTCCCGCTTCCGCCCCGCACCTCACAACTGCGCCTTTCCCGGGAGCATGCGGCCTTCAGTGATTTAGATACCTCTCTCTGTGCGTCCTGCTCTGCGGGATTCAGGGTAAGACAGATCCACTCTCCGGCGGGCTGACGTGCAATTGCTGAAAATGATTCCCCGCCAATAATGTACCGACTGCTTCTTGCTTTCATTACACGATCTCCGCTCCGGTCAGGTGGATGTATCACAACAGGTTACTTTCAACAGCATCGGCCAGATGACGGGCAACATCCTGGGGGGTGACCGGATTATCTTCCTCACGGATACCGTTGGTGTACAGATGAAGCTCACACCGGCGGTTCCTGAATCTGAAACCCGGCTGGCCCAGGCCAGCTTTATCACCGACCATCCCCGTATACCCCGGATCTGCGGTCAGAAGACGGCCACTCAGTACCGGGAACCTGATACTCCAGGTAATATCCCCTTGATCCTTGTTCAGCGTGATGAACACGCGCCAGGCACCGTGATCATAACCTTCCGGGCGGCTGATACGGATATAGCCCCATTCCGGAGAGTAGTTGATGGCAGGATTCAGCAGCTCCAGCTTTTTCATTATCCTGATCTCATCAATATGCTGCAGGTAGCGTTCACGTTCCCCGGGAACGTCTGACCGGAAAATCTTTTCCCATGCTTTCTCAATGGTCTCATGGTCACGACCGGCCACTTCACAGAACAGGGCAAATGCCACAGCAACGCCATGTAATATGTTATCTGAGCGGGTCAGCACCTGGCCGGCCCGAGTAAAAAGGAAGGCAGCGTTGCTGAACAGAATATTCCGCAGATCATCATCACTGCTCAGGTTAAGAACCTCCCGGTAAGCCAGGCTATGCCAGAGAGGAAAATAATTCTGGTAGCTTTTCTCATCCAGATTTCCCCCGACATATGCTGCAATCTCTTCATCCATTGACAGAGACAGAGGACTTGTCCGCGCAAAATTACCTACCGGTTCACCCAGGGTTTCTTCCAGCACTTCCCTAACATAAGTCCCTTTAGGTTTACCCGCCTTTCTTGCCTGAGCGCCGGCATTCTGATCTGCGGTACCCGATACTCCCCGCAATGTTATGGTTGAACTGTTTTCTTCATTACCTGACGAAATATTCTCATTAGCCATATAAATAGCCTTTTACCTATATTGACAACCAATCTATGAATGGATGATATCTCGGAAAAATATCCACTTAAATACTGCAAGTTGATTTTTTTATAAATCGTCAAATTTGGCTGTTTTTTAATCTATCCGATCTTCAGATCCGGAAACCCCCATAATCGGAAGTACGGTACAGAGAACGCCCTTGATTAAGGGCGTCAGAGGCAGGTACTACTTACTCAGGAGGCTGAGTGCTGACTGGATTGCAGCAGGAAGCGCAGGTAGTGCACCGGCTACAGTCACGACATTCGCAACATCCCCGAGCAGAGTGGAAATTCTGTCGCCAAACTGACTTCCTGAACCCGATTTGATTTCTTCCTTATACTCAGGCGCGATGACGGCAAGTCCGAGCGTGGACTGTACAGCGTCCATAACCGGTTCGACCCCCGAGATAAAATACGACTCAAGAGCTTCCTGTATCTGCGACAGTTGCTTGAGTAACATTGTTTTCATGGCTGACGAAAGGTCAGAATGTCGTATCTCCTTGCGCAGGTCCGTGATTCTGTTCACCAGGGAATCAATTTCATTCGTGTCGATCGCTGAATGTGTGCCGCGCGTATCAAATAAATCCGACAGGGCTCCCAACTCCAACAGGGTTCTTTCATCAATATGCCGGATGAACGTATGCCATATTTCATTAAGATTTTGCGAGGTAAATGCGGTACTCACACAGTTTTCCCAGTGAGTGGATTTTCCCCGTAATGATGAAAAATTGTTCTCCCTCACCTGTACTATGCGCTCGGGCAATGCCATCACATGCGACAGCCGGATAAGAATATGGTGTTCTGCATTGTGCTGGATGTGTAACATCTTTTTCCACACAACCCGACAATTTTCACTGGTGCTATATTGTTTACCTTCTTCAAGGATATCCAGAAGTCTCTGGGCTGGATTATCTATTTTTAGTTCAGTCACTTTTGCCTGTTCCCCTAATCGTTTCGGACTTATTTCACCCAGTCTTCGAGTACCAGACCCGGTACCCGCTCAAATTCCCGCGTATTATTGGTAACCAGCACGGCGCCGGCGGCGATGGCGTGCCCGGCGATCGCCGTGTCGTTCGGGCCTATCGGCGTCCCGGCGAGGCGCAGCGCTACCTTTATATCCGTGGTCGCATCCACCGCTGCACGGTCCCAGGGCAGGACGGCATCGAGGCGGGCACAGAACGCGTCAACCAGCAGCACGTGTCGCGGCGAGGCCTTGGGTCCGGTGGCGCCGAAGCGCATCTCGGAGTAGGTGATGGCCGAGACCACGATGCGCTGACCGCGCAATACCGCCTGCTCCAGGCGCTTCAGTACCGCCTCCGGCTGCTCGCGCATGATGAATGAGCAGATGTTCGTGTCCAACATATAGGTTCTGTTCACAGGTTAAATCGTCCTTCGTCGCTGACAACGTCCTCGCGCTCCGCCATAAAGTCCGGATCGGCCTTCTCCAACTGCGTGAACGACCCCCAGGTCGGCCGGACGGGACGCAGGATGATGCTGTCCCCTTCTCGGACGATCTCCAGCTCGCTCACCCCTTCAAAATCCAGATCGCGGGGCAGGCGGATGGCGCGGTTGTTGCCATTTTTGAAAATGGATACAGTTCTCATCGTTTATTTTCCCTTGAAGTCTTATGCTCAAAAAAATGAGCGGGGTCTGTAAATAACAGAGACCCAAATAATAGACAGCCATTGGCAGGCACATATGTACAGTATATGCTGATGTATGGATTTTGTATAGGCTTAGCATATGCAGATGTCTTGCATATGGATATGCAACACCTATCCGTTTTCTTCTCTTTTTCACGGAAGATCCGAAAAAAGCTAGAAGCGGATCTGCTTTCTCCCCTCCGGGGCGCGACGGCCCAATGACACAAGATGTAGCGGTGTCTACTGCTTAATCTGACGCTATATGTTGTGTTCCGCCTCCGCCCCGTGACCCTGCCCGCAGGGCGGAAAAAGGCCGCTTTGCTTATTCCCTGACCGTGGTACACTTCCGGAAACTGCTGTATGGCAGAAAAACCGGATCCACCCGGAACCGGCATCCGGTAATTTAGTGCTGTGGCTGTGTGCCTGCTTATTATCAGGTGAGTGATTATCACAGGGCGAGATAATACAAAAGGCAGGGATGGCGTCAGGAAGAGATGTTTTCAGGGTGGGACTATTGATAAGGAAATAATAATGAATCGTGAACAAATGCATTGCATGCTGGGCATTTTCAATCCGGATGAGAAAGTGTGGTTTTACTTGATCCACCCTGGCTGCAGGCATGTAGTGTTGCTTGTCCTTGATGAATGTGGTCATGAATTAGCGCGCAAGGAATTCGGAGCTAATCCCTCTGACTGGGATATGCATTCACCGGCCAAAAATACTGTCCACCCTCTGGAGACGGCTGGCGAGTTACAAGCAAGTGAGGTGAAAGATGTGAAAGATTTCTTTCAGAAACTTCGAGATCTTGAATTGATGGCCAGCGCCATCGCCAGTTATTAGAAGTGTGGCGGCGGGATTTCACAACAGCGCAGAAGCGCTGAGTAATGGCGGGCGGGATTTCACAACAGCGCTGGGGCACTGAGTAATGACGGGCGGGATTTTTTTGACGGGACTGCTATGATGCTGACTGACTGGCTGGCCGGATTCTACAACATATATGAACCCCGGGGATGGATGAACCCTGTCTGGGGGTATCTGATGCTGCATCTGTACAGCGCCCTCCATGAATCCGGGCATGCCCTGATGGCCCTGCTCCTCAGGACACGGGTCACCCGCTTTCAGACCGGTACTCCCGTGCTGGGGCAGTTTACCGCCGGCGGCATTCTGTTACAGTTCGGTTTTTTCCCCGGCGGGTCTGTCAGTTATGCCTATGCTGACGACGCGCCAAGGTGGAAAGTCGTCGCGGCCGCGCTGGCCGGGCCCCTGTTTCCCGTGCTGATATCAGCTCCGTTATTTTTGACGCCTGTAAGCCCGTATTTCACCCATTTTTTCGGTCTGATCGTGACCACCGGTACCCTGCTGAATTTATGGCCCTGGAAGCAGGGCACTGACGGGCAAAAAATCGTTATGCACCTGCGGCTCATGGCCCGGGGGCGAAAAACACTGAATGTATGAAAACCATGACCCGGGCGCTACGCCGCTCATGAGTTATACGGGACTCTGATGATGACAGCCTCTTTACCTTCCCTGCCGGGGGACTATTTTCAGCCTTCATCCCGGTTGCCGGTGGCCATCGACTATCCGGCGGCGCTGGCCCTGCGCCAGATGGCTCTGGTACACGATGAGCTGCCGAAATACCTGCTGGCACCTGAGGTGAGCGCCCTGCTCCATTACGTCCCGGATCTGCACCGCAGGATGCTGCTGGCGACGCTGTGGAATACCGGCGCGCGCATCAACGAAGCGCTGGCCCTGACGCGGGGGGATTTTTCGCTGGCGCCGCCGTACCCGTTCGTGCAGCTGGCCACGCTGAAACAGCGCGCGGAAAAAGCCGCCAGAACGGCCGGTCGTGCGCCGGCCGGCAGTCAGGCGCATCGTCTGGTTCCGCTGTCCGACAGCCAGTACGTCAGCCAGCTGGAGATGATGGTGGCCACCCTGAAAATTCCGCTGGAGCGAAGAAACAGGCGCACCGGCAGGACGGAAAAGGCGCGTCTGTGGGAGATCACCGACCGGACGGCACGGACGTGGATCAGTGAAGCCGTGGACGCCGCAGCGGCCGACGGCGTGACGTTCTCCGTGCCGGTGACGCCGCACACCTTCCGCCACTCCTATGCCATGCACATGCTGTATGCCGGTATTCCGCTCAAGGTGCTGCAGAGCCTGATGGGGCATAAAAGTATCAGCTCGACGGAAGTGTACACGAAGGTGTTTGCGCTCGATGTCGCGGCGCGGCACCGGGTGCAGTTCCAGATGCCCGGCGCGGATGCCGTGGCCCTGCTGAAAGGTCACTTATAAGTGGTCACCGTTGCAGGGGTAACAGATGAGTGGTTCATTTGACGGGTATACCCCTGATCCCTGCAACAGTTCTGCAGCTCACAATAAGCATACCCGAATGTGACCGTCTGACACGCTAGACGGGTATGTCCAGCCCCTCGCCCCCTTCAGAGCAGAATTCACGGTTTGCTTTGCAGGTCAAGGAGAATAAATACGATCGCCAAAAATATTTACTGGACATTTTTTCCGATAGTGCCGGAATGTCCAGGACGGATAGCATTTTTATGTAGTCAGACTGTTATTTTGTAAATTGTAAGATAGCACCTGATTAGAGCTGGACAGAATTACCGGACTGTCCAATGCAGATCGGGAATTAGGAAGGGGTATAAGAAAGGACGCTGTACGGTGTCAGAGTGAAGAATTATGGAGCGTGACGGTTACTGGCGTACCTTTGACATTCCAGCGAACTCCCCTCTGCCACATAGGTCCAGATATGTCCTGTCACTATCACGTCCGGTGTGCTGGCTACAGCCGCAAAAAGTACGGGGGCGTTATCGATATCATCAGGGATGAAATTGTGCGACAGCGGAAAATGCTTGTTCATCGTCCGGAGGATGGCGGTCAGTGCGTCCTTTGTCCGGGCGCTGTGCGACCATTTACGGTGGCCGTTCGTTTCGGTAATGGTAACGGTAATCACTTAGTCCTCAATCATCCGGTAGCTATAGCGCGAGGTACCAACAGAAGCCGCTAGCTTATCCAGTTTTCCTTCCGCTACCGCTCTGGATAACCCTTTCTCGACTGTCATCCAGCGGGCATTGCCTTTTCGCTCCTGGACTGACCAGGTTTTTCCGGATTCCGTATTTTTCGTGACGAATAACGCTAACTCTGCCCGGAGAGTGCGGATCTCACTCTGTGCGGCTTCCAGCTGTTGCCGGAGTTCTGTTACGGTAGCCTGTTCAGTTTTTCGTGACGGCTCCGCACCGACAGCCTGTTTCTTTCTTTCACGGTAGCGCCTGGCGCGTTCTGCATCGGAAAGGGCTGCACCCGTTCGCGGGCGTCCACGCCGTGGTTTGTCTGACGTTGCTGGCGGGTTTGTCATCAAGCGGCTCCGTGTTTGGCGATACTGCTTTTCATTTTATGTGACGCGTCACGATAAATCAACTAATGGACGGAATAACCGGAGTGTCCAACAGGGAGTGTGTAATTAAAGCGGAGGAAAACGCACGTCCTGCGCGTTTCGGGGAAACTTAGTGAATGATGTTCATTATGCGAAGCTGAATCAGAATTTCGTTGTCTTCCGGACGTTGGTACTCGACATATGCCACTTGCATAGGTTGACCGTCAACATCAAACCACCCGACAACGTAATTATTAACGTCCTTTCTTCGCTCTCTGGTTGTTGAATTATCTCTTTGCGGAGACTGGGGCCGGAAATCTCCGGGGCTGATTTCAACAAGCAGCATTCCTCGTCTGGAACCTTGTACAACTGGGATTTTTCTTAACATACAATAACCTATCTATTGTCAGGAACTTGTATAGTAATTCTTGTACTTTATTTTTTACCAGTGCTTTTTTTGATCAGAATTTGGAGAGCGTCTAGTTCTGCGCTGGGATGGTTTCAGTTGCTAGGCCGATGTCGTGACAGGACGATCACGTCACAAGGCGCAGGATGTTCCTGGGCTGGCAGAGGTAAATATGATGAACAATCCCATGACACTGAATGAACTCATCACCGCAACCGAACAGGCCAGAGACAGCTACCGGCTGCATGGCACCGTGTTATCCAAAGTGCTCTATGAATTCTGCTATGTGCTTTTGGGCATGGAAGCGTTTGACCATATAAAAATGGAGATCAAATGTCCGGTAGCTTTGGCAGAAATGTATCGTCTGGCAATTACTGCTCTGTAGTCCTGTTCAAGTGCAAACAGAGCCGCGAAAGCTGATTTTTCTGGCTTGGTACATAATTACGGTAACGTCCAGGCGAGCGCGGGGATTAAATGGAGAGCGGAAAACAGGCCGTTTTGGCGGCCTAATAAGAGAAGTATGAAGAACAACCCCTTAGTCGAAAATTTCTCCACCGCCGATTTCTTCTTTCACCATATGCGGATTTTGGAACCAGTATCGTGCTTCTGCATAGTTGCCGGTATCGATTGCTGCGATGACTTGAACCAACCCACCCACGGCGGTTTCACGAGTCATTTCTCCGTTTTTATAACCATCAAGCGCGACATTGAGAAGGTTTTCGAGACCGTTATGGTCGGCGTCAGTTAAAAATTTTTTAGTCATAGTAAAGCCCAGAGTTATTGATTAGTGGAGTTCAATATATTGGTATAAATCAGTGAGATTCAAGGAGGTAAGTACGTCAAAAAGTGCCTGTTCCCGCATAGCCAGCGGAACTGGACGGAATTACCGTTGTGTCCGAATAAGTCAGAGGCTTACATGACAGGTGTCACAGACGTATTTTCGCTCATAACTTTCCAGTTGAATATAATAGCCGTGCACTGGCCGAATGATGTGCTTTCCAGCACATCATTACCAAACAACTTACTCACACAGAAAGGAAACCGCTCTGTATGGCCATGAAACTTGTCCGTAAAAAAGCTCCTCGGGGCGGCCTCATCCGCTGGCTGGACAACGACGAAGAAACGGCCGTCAAGAACGTGTCCGGGCGACGGATTTCTGCCGGGCGTGAGCAGTACGTGCTGGCAGAAAAGGTTCTCCTGGAAATGCGTCAGCGTGAAGCCTGGCTGCAGTGTGACTGTGTGCCGGGCGATTCGCCGGCGATGAACAGCGCTAACCTGATGCAGGACACTGGCACACTTTTTCTGGCCGGGTTTAACCATGAACATGCGCCAGACTGCGCGATGTACCGCCCGTTCAGTGGCGATACCGGTGCTACCTCCTCCGGAACCCGTAAAACAGCTGGCAGCCAGCGTATCAGTTACCGGAGTTTTCTGCCGCCTGACGACTCCGAAACCCGGATTAAGTCTCCGGGGCGTCCGGTCGCTCCGGCAGATGATCGTACTCGCCGGACTCGGCGTTCGCGTATTGCGCGCCTGCTGCTTTCATTGATAGAGGACGCGGGGCTTAACCGCCTGGCAACGCTGCATCCCCTTCCTGTACGTGGAGTGATGGAATCCATCAATGCACTTCGAACCGTTACTGAAAATATCGAGTTTATCCGTGATCGCAGGCTCTCGGAGATTGTGCGTTTTTCGCCGGCGATGAGTGAGCACGGCAGGGAGAAGCTGATGCAGGAACTGGAGCGTCCGGATACTCACTGGCCGGCAGGAAGGACACGCATGTTCTTTCAGATTTTTATGTCCGATCAGGTCACCCGTGATGAAGTCCTGTTTCGCTGGTCAGGCGGAGAGCTGCCGTTTCGGCCGGAGCGCGGCGTCAGTATCAATGGCGAAGCGCAGGACGGTGCACGGCCGCCTTACTGGGTCATTCTGGCTTTCCTTCGGGGGATGGACGGCACGGTTATCTGCAGCGAAGGGTATGCGCATGCCCTCTTCCGCCGTGGATGCCCGGTACCGGTCGACAGCGGTCTTGAGCGCACCACTCTTGAAAGTCTGTCTGAAGTTGCGGGCTGGCTGGCAAAAAAACCGGGTGCACCGGCACTGAGCCTGGAAAAACCGCTCTTTGATACCGAGGTTAATGTGGATGGCGAAAAAGGATTTGTGCTGCCGGATTTCCTTATTACTGCCAGCAAGCCTAGTGGTAAACAGCATACTGTGGTGATCGAAACGATGGGGTACACCGACGATGATTACTGTGAGCGAAAGGCGGAACAGCATAAAGGGATGCGGCAACTGGGTTTACTTCAGACTGATCCTCCCCGCTGGCCACAGGAGATGGATAAAACTTTCTCGAGACATGTTTTTGGCATCTTCATGAATCTTTACGATTAAGTGATAAGCCTCCGAAGAGAAGGCTTAATCATACTTAGCAAATCATACTTATGAAATGTGATTTATGAATTCATATTTATTGGAGTTTTTCGAAGTACAGTTCCAGAGCTTCTCTAACTATTGCACTTACGTTTTTTGGGTCTTTACCACTTCGTTTGTTTTGTAGCGCAAGGTCTTCTGTTTTCCGCAGCATCGACTCCCCAAGAGATATCGTTGTGCGGCATTGCTTCTCTTGTTCAGGTTTCACTTCTTCAATTTTCTCAGGCGAGCCATACGGCTTATCTGACAGACGTCGTGCAAGCGCATCTGCCTCTTCGTCTGTAACACTCGCCCGTGTTGCTGAAGCCTGCATGCTGGGTTTTTTTACCATGTTCAAAATACCTCTGACACCAGTTGCTCAATCTCTTCAATTGCAGCTTTGTTTTCTGTTTCCAACACACCGGTTCCGTTACTCATACAATCTCTGTACACCTTACGGAAGCAAATTACGGTTTCCATTGTTTTGATTGTTGGAAACTCTTCCAGATACTCAAGAAACTCCTTTCTCTCGTTGCCTCGTAATACCGGGTTGGTCGTTCCCATACTCTGGAGGCAAAAAACCTTAAGGTCAGGATTAAGGTCTCGCATTGCTTCAATCTGTTGTTGTAGTTCTACAAGCGTGTCCAGATCAGGTTGCGAGCATTGCAAAGGAGCAATTATCTGGTGCGCTGCAACACCGCTAGTTATGAATTCACGGGAGTTACGTCCTGCAACGTCAACGATGACATGAGTATACTTTTCATCGAGGGCACGTAAGGTGGATGTCAGGTTGTCGAATTTCTCTATCAAAGTGATGGTGGGTTTCGTATTTGCTGCTTCACGCTCCGCATGCCATTTTGCAGCAGAACGCTGCAAATCAGCATTCAGTAAGCAAACATCTTGCCCTTTAAGCGCCAGCGCAACGGCAATATTTACTGCGGTTGTTGTCTTTCCTGACCCACCTTTATTACCACCGATGACTGTAATCATTCCAAGCCTCATAAGTATGATTTGTGAAGTATGATTTATTACCTTGCCTATACTCCAATGTCAACTATCCAAGAATATTTATGATGTATTATTTCATACTTATTACTTCATTTATATGAAATCATACATATTACGTTTTATGTTTTCATACTTATGATATATGACTTATGAAAATAACTTTCCTCCCGTAACGAATTGTTCAGCCCGTCGTGGATTTAAAGAGCCTGTCGAGTGGAAAGAATTTTCCGTTGCGAATCTGGAAAGTCCGTGAAACTGAACCACCTATATTGGCATCATAAAGGAATGGAGGGATGTGGTAGTGAGGTCAGCCCATGCAGACTCATACTTTTGCGAACCGTATTTTATGTTCAACAAAGTTAGCCAACAGACATCTGTGACAAATTGCCCTCACAGGCAAGTTCAACCATTTGTGACAAATTGCCCTGAGTGGAAACAGCCGTGATTTGTGACAAAGAACCCTTACCGCAAAAGTAAGGACATCCCGAACTTCCAGTGACAAATTGCCCTTATTGCTGAGCCAGATTTCAGGGCAGTTTGTCACTCAACAGAAGATGATGCTAGAAGAAGTGTGACAAATCGCCCTGAGTTGTATTTTTTCAGGGTACGGAAGTGTCATCTACCGAGCAGCCTTGTGTGACAAATTGCCCTGAACTTCAAAGAACAGATGTGACAATCTGCCCTCATTCTATGGCTGGCGAAAGCGAGGATATGTCTTTGAATGTAAATATGATATGTGTGGTCTGGCGACCTTTTTTCTTTTCAATGTACGAAAGGCGCATGGGGGTACGACTGTTGATTTCATCAACGGAGGCCTGCAGGAAACGGCGACGAAAGTCTGGCATACGCTGATAGCTCTGCGGCAGCTGGTAACGCTCCATTAGCCAGTCAACACGAAGTGAAACCACTCCTGATCCATCAGCCCTGCGATACTGACAAAGCGACTCATATAACCGCATCGCATAGGGATTTGTTATCTCTTTAGTTTCGCTAAGGCGAAACTGCGTAAAACGGTTCTGAAGGCCGATAAAGAAAGGGATGAGGTAAGGGTTGATATGCACGCTGTATACCCCTCTGGCGGGGCTATGGGCGCGCTTAATAAACCAAGGATAAGTTTCATAGCCTTTCTCATCCCCGGAGTCTTCCTCTGGGCGATAAAAGACCACCTCTTTACCAGTAAACCCTTTGAGTGCCTGACGAATATCTTTACTCGCCTCAGCTGAAGTGAGGCCGAACGTTGAGGCGTACTGAGCAACATGGATTTCGCAGATTCCGTCATGCTCCTGGAGAGTGCCATCACTTTTTCGGATCTGGTCGACAAAGAGATACAGCATGCGTTTCTGATCACGGGAAAGACTGTATGCGGCTTCCGTCAGTTCATTCGACTGAACAATACGTGGACTGTTCTTGCGTCTTGGCTGATTGATCAGGGCTGTTTCTGTCATGACCTTTCCATGTTAAGTGTGACAAGTCTGGAGATTGTCACATTTATTCAAGGATAGTCAACCGGCATGAATAACCCTGTGATTATGCTCTCTTACAGAGGGCAATTTGTCACAGGTTTGAGGGTGTTTTGTCACGATTGCCCCCCTCGATTGAGGGCAGAATGTCACAGATTAAGGGCAGTTTGTCACAGACACTGCCCTGGAGACCGCTCCTGTACTGGGCTGACAGGCTGTCTAAAAACATAGATCTAAAAACCTATATAAAAAGATCTTATAAAAATAGCCAGTGGATATGTGGATAAATAGTTTCGATACACAGGGGGCAATATCCAGAATTAAAGACGGCTGCCGCGCCCGGTTCCTCCGGGCTTGCCCAACCCGGCACACCCGGACAGATAAATCCTGTCCAGCTGTACCGGGTTACCGGTTCTGTTCTGTGCGTATGGTAAGACAGTGCCATCGCACGGCGTCCTGCCGTGCTTGTGAATGCTCTGTGCCCGGATCACTTTCCTCAGCCAATACGGGCAAGAGGTAGTTCCTGCCAGCGTGTCGTGTAAGCAGGGCTCAGCATTTCCCGTTTCATTTTCCACTGAGGGGCTATGCCACGCCCGGCAAACCAGACCTGGCCAAGACCGGAATGATTGATCCCGTCAACCACACGCATCAGTTCCTGACTGTGCGGGCGGGGAGGCTGCTCATCAAACAGGTTCAGCTGGGCAATGCCGGAACCGCTGAAATCATTAAGCATGACCCCTGCCTTTGCATACCTGTGATCGTCGCGCCAGATACGCTCCAGCGCACGGACAGCGGCTGCAATAATGTCCCGTGTGTCCTGCGTGGCCGTAAGCAGTTTTTCACTTGCCACGTTGCCGTAGTAGGGTTCAGTGGCAGAGAAGGGGGAGGTTTTGATAAAGACTGAAATGTGCCGGCAGTACTGACGTTCTCCCCGCAGTTTTTCGGCGGCACGCTCCGCGTACTGGCAGACAGCCTGACGCATGGCGTCATACGTAATGATACGCTCGCCGAACGACCGGGAACAGACAATCTGCTGCTTCGGTGGCGGGGCTTCCTCGAGCGCAATACAGCTCTCACCGTTCAGTTCCCGGACGGTGCGTTCCAGCACCACATTGAAATTTTTACGGATAAAAGCGGTATTGGCCTGCGCCAGCTGAAGTGCGGTGGTTATCCCCATTGTGTTCAGCTTCCAGGCTATACGGCTACCCACCCCCCAGATTTCCTGGACTGGCTGAAGTGACAGCATCTTTGCCGTGCGGGCGGGATTTCCGGGCGTCAGCGCCAGCACGCCCCGGAACGCTGGCCACTCCTTCGACGCCCACTGCGCTGATTTTGCCAGTGTCTTGGTGGAACCCATTCCGACGCCGATAGTCAGCCGGGTACAGGCATAAACATGTTCGCGCAGCTGCGTGCCGAACGCCTCAAAACTGATGGCGGTTTCCAGCCCCCGGAGATCCAGGAACATCTCGTCGATTGAGTATGCCTCCACGCCTGGCGCCATCTCTTCCAGGCAGGCCATCACGCGGTTACTCAGACTGGCATATAACTCATAATTACTCGAAAAAACAAAGATTTGTTCCGGATACATCTGCCCGCGAATTTTGAACCACGGATCACCCATACGGATGCCGAGCCGCTTCGCTTCCTTTGAACGCGCTATGCAGCAACCGTCATTATTACTTAATACAATCAGAGGTTTATTACGCAAGTCAGGGCGAAATACTTTTTCGCAGCTGGCATAGAACGAATTAACGTCGGCTAGTCCAAACATTTCATCACCTCGCGTGTCCGGTGAATGATGTGAGTAACAACGCCGAAGATCTGCAGTTCATCCGGATCCGGATAAATGGGCGGAAAGGCAGGATTCATGGGCTGCAGACAGAGCCGGGGCCGGGTAATCAGTCGCTTCACGGTGAATTCCGCGCCCATGCCGGCCACCACAATGTCGCCGTTCACCGGTTTCATGGCACTGTCGACGACCAGCAGATCACCACTGAAAAGAAAACCGTCCTGCATGCTGTCTCCGTGGGCGCGCAGGTAGTAAGTCGCGCTGCGGTGCCGGATGCAGTACTCGTTCAGGTCAAGCTCTTTCTCCACATAGTCCTGGGCGGGAGACGGAAAACCACAGGGCACCATCTCCAGAAATAATGGCAGATTTACAGGCACGTTTGCTTGTGTAGGGGTCAGCATTACCAGCTTCATAACGCTATTCCTCATATGTATTTATACTGTTTATATATACAGTATTATTAATTTGTTTCACCTGTGCTTTCAAGCGAGACGTAATCTTTATCAATTAACCAAATGAAAAATAGAGAAATTATTTTTATCTCTTTAGCTCCCTCCTGTTCTTGTTTTGTGCATTACAGGCGTGGCCTACCAGTCATGTGCCGACGTGGAAAAGAGAGGATCAATACCGGTCGGTTGTCAGCGACAACCGACCGGGACGGGAGCCATTACCAGTGAAATTTCTAAAAAAGGACAGGTCGGCACTGCGTGCATTTCGGGCGGGCATCAGAAGACGAGAATATTTGCGCGGAAGGGGACAGAAAATTACAGTTACGGCAGTAAACTCTATTATTATACCCTCGCTATAATTGATGTAAATGTGATGGGGAATAAAGAACAGTCAGCATCTTCTGAATTCCTCAAGTATTGCGGAAAACTCATCATTTTTCTTTATAAAATTCATGAGGAATTCTTCAGTGATATACTCCTGGTAACCATTTTCATATTTGGTTGAAAGTATTTGTTTGGCATCATCACCAGGTAAATCCATTTCAGCGGTAACCTGATAACTATGCATTATTCTGTTTCGGATTTGAACTAATTCATTGAAAATATTGGCTATTTTTTCATCTGACGCCTGAGTTATTGTCTCTGCTATTGGATCTTTAAGTCGCCCCGATGTTCTATCAATCAATTCATACCAGCTGTATTTTCTTTTAGTATCTATATTGAGGATATTTTCAATAACAAAGCTGTTATTTGAATTAAAAACGCAAAGCGCAGTGCCAAGCAATTCTCTGTACTGTTTAGATGGTAGTGCCTGATGCGTATAGGTTTCATACATTGTTTTATTCTCCTTAATATGTACTTTTACAGATCCCGGCAGACGAGGATCGGTGTCCGATGCTATTAATGATTTGAACCGTAAATACTTACTACTTTAAGCGGGCAGGAGCATTGGTCCTTTTGCCGCCTGAGGGGTTACCCGTTGTGCTCGGCCAGTTTTCCATGCGTCTTGAACCGTTTCCCGGATGGTTGTCTGAGCGATGTATAATTTCTTCCTGAGTTTTGATTGTATTGCGTACTACCGCTGTTTCTCCAACGTCAATCGCGGTGGCAATATCCAGAAGATCAGATATCGCACTTTCCTTGATGATTTTCCCGCTGGCGTGTAGCTCCAGGATGGTGGAGAAATAATCCGCAAGTTCTTTGTATTCACCGGTACTGAGTTTCGCTCCCTTTTTTCCAAAGGCCTTTGACGCTGCTTTTCACAAATCCATATTCTGTCTTCCTTTCATATACCGTAACACAACAATTACAAGAGACTTTACCAGAACGAGGAGGCGGAAAGCGGTACCGGCTTCGCATAACGCAGATACATGGTTCGCTGACTCCGCTACTGCCCTGTTGTATGTGCCTTACTCAGGGTGTGTCTAGAGATTGAGTTTTTATTAATACTCATATTGAGTATTTTGTATTTACATTTATGAGATGTGGCTTTATGATGTTCTCAAATTGAGATTATTAAAAGGTGCATTATGATAAATATATATTGTGACGACGGCTCAACCAACATCAAGCTGGCCTGGTTTGAGGGCGACGAACTTGAGACCCGCCTCTCGGCGAACTCCTTCCGGCATGGCTGGAAAGTGGCGGATTTCGGGACCGGGGCATTCAATTATCAGATCGGTAACCTGAAATACACCTGGGACAGTGTCAGCCGGGATGCGGTGCCGACAACAAATGTTGAATACCAGTACGGCGATCTGAACCTGCTGGCGGTACATCATGCCCTGCTGAACAGCGGGCTGCTACCCCAGGAGGTCTCACTCACGGTAACGCTGCCCCTGAGTGAATACTACGATCAGGACTGCCAGAAAAATGAAGCGAACATCCGCCGCAAACGCGAGAATCTGCTGCGGAATATTGTGGTAAACAAGCGTGAACGCTTTGTCATAACCGATGTTACCGTTATGCCGGAATCCCTGCCGGCAGCCTTCACCCGCTTGGCGGAACTGCAGCCAGCGCCATCGGAAACCACCCTCATCATCGATATCGGTGGTACCACGCTTGATGCCGGTGTGATTGTTGGTCAATTTGAAGATATCAGCGCAGTGCACGGTAACCCCTCTGTCGGAGTATCGATGGTGACGCGGGCAGCTCAGGCTGCACTGCGGGCTGCCGAAAGTGAAACCAGCCCGCTGATTGCCGATACTGTTGTACGCAACCGGAAAGATCGTGCATTTCTGAACCGCATCATTAATGATGGGAACCGAATTGATTATGTTACTGACAAAATTGAGGAAGCTATCGACACCCTGGGTTCTCAGGTCGTCAGCGAGCTGGCCAGACACCGGAACGTGAACCGGATTTTCCTGGTCGGTGGCGGAGCTGCACTGATTGAGCCGTCAGTTCGTAAAGCCTGGCCCCTGTCAGCTGAACGAATTGAGGTCATCAGCGATCCGCAGATGGCCCTGGCCAGGGAGATAGCCCGTTATCACCATGAGGGCTGACCGTGCCTGCAGGCAAATACTCCTTTTATCTTCACTCTGATGACCGTACTGACATGCTGGCTGCCGGTACGCTGGAAACTGTCTCCCAGCCGCTGCGGGGGGAATTCATTCGCACTGCCGCTATTGCCGGCAGTGTGCTTTACCAGGCGGATAACCGGCTTCCTGGTCTGGTGACGGAGTTGTTTGACGGCCAGTTGCGATATGGCCAGCTTGTCAGCCTGATTGTTGCGCTGACAGGGCAGTATGACAGTGCGCTGCTACCGCCGGCAGAAACACTGCCGACAGTCGCGGAAGGGGAGAAAGGTCAGTCAGGTAAAACGGATCGCAGACGCTTCACGCTGTTATTACCGGACAATCCGGAGTCCCGGCAGGTAGCTGCGCTTCTTGAGGGCACCACCTCCCGCCAGCGCGGCGTGTTGTTACGTAACCTGATAGTCGCCGGATTTGCATTGCACACGCTTGATCCGCGTCTCCCCCGACTGCTTGCGAGTATGCCGGTTCCTCCGACCGACATTAAAGCGCTGGGGCAGCTAGCCGCTCAGATAGCTGGTGTTACGGTTTCCGGCAATCCTGACAGAACCGGTACTAACGCAGATGGAAAGAGTGAAATGTCATCGGTGCAGGCAAAGGACACGTCGGTGCTCCGACGGAACATGAAAAAAATACTATAAACGGATGGCTACCAATGGGACGTTTTAAACAGAGTACTGAAAAACTGGTGATCGACCTGTTACGCCGCTCCGGTGTTCCGGAGGCGCAGCTGCACAACCGGATGCGAAAGTCAGGGCAGGGGCTGTTTCTTCTCAGCATCCCGTTCATTATTCCGCTGATAATTCTGGATCATGTCAGTCTGGGGGGGACCATCCTGCTTCAGACTGTCTATGGTGTGCTGGTCTGTCTCGGGGTGCTGCTTGCCTTCGATGAACAGGAAAAACCCCGCCGTTAAAAGCTGATCCTGCTCGCTCTTCTGACCCGCCACCGGCGGGTTTTTTTATGCGCTCACAGTGGCCTGCGGCCACGCCGCTTCACTGTGCCGGTTTCACCGGCACGCTGATGGCCGTCACGCCCCGCGTGACGGGGCTGCGTCATTCTCAGCCCCGGTGGCGCTGATGCCTCCCGGTTCTCTTCTCCGCACAGGACATTGCCATACGGACGTCGCCCGCCAGGGCCGCGTTGCTGACCACCGGCACCCGGTCCCTCCGCAGGCTCCGGGCTGCGGCTTTGGTGTTCCCCCGGCGTGCTCCTCCGGCCGTATGGCGTCCTGGTTGTGCGGCGAAGGAACTCGGAGAGACATCACTACAACCCACAGAGGAGCACCAGAATGTCACAGCAAAACGTCAACACCGCAGCAAAAGAATCTGAAGAAACATCAGCCTTAAAAACCGGGGGACAGCTGTCATTTTTTGATATGCCGGCAGTATCCGGGACCGTCGACAGCACTGCGTCTCGCAGCGCGACAGTAACGGCCATGCCTTCCCTGTCGGCTGAGGAAGCCAGACGGGAGTTTATCCGGGTGTTCCGGCAAACCGCGTACTACCAGAACCGGTGGAATGTGTTCCGGGACTTCATCACCCTGGCCGCCAGCGAGCTGGACATGGCCCGGATTAGGACGCCGGAAAATATCGCCAGCAGTCGCCGGATCTGCAGCCAGTATCAGCCGGACGACCTCAATAACATGAAGCGCCTGTTCTGTCTGATGGTTGAGGCACTGGAGGGGCAGTTCCATGACTTTCTGGGCAGCGTGTTCATGGAGCTTGAGCTGGGCAGCAGTGAAATGGGGCAGTTCTTTACCCCGTATCCGCTGGCCCGGCTGATTGCCGGGCTGACGGCGGGAGATGAGCAACAGCAGCAGCTGAAGACCTGCCCCTGGGTGACGCTGAACGAACCCACCAGTGGGGCAGGGGGAATGATTATTGCCTTCGCCGAAGTGATGCTGGCGCGGGGATTAAATCCGGCTGAGCAACTGCTGGTCACGGCGACCGATATTGATCCCCTCGCGGCCGACATGACGTTCATCCAGCTGAGTCTGCTGGGGATACCGGCCATCGTGCTCACGGGGAATTCGCTGGCACTGACCGTGAACCGTACCCGCTACACGCCAATGTATTACTTCAATAACTGGGAGGCTCGCATAAGGCTGTATGAGCGTATTCAGGCCATGCGGGCTTTTCTTTCCTGAGTGAAAACAGAGGGCAATAATAAATAATCAGTCCGTGAATTCCGGCTTCTGACAAGCCGCGGACTGATAATGTGGTTGCTTCTACTAAGAGCGAGGTATAGTCATTCCTAATCGCTGCATTACTAGCTGAGAGTGAGTATTTTTAGGAACGGCAACAGCCGCCAAATACGTTGCGTTTAGAGAGCGACTGCCAAAGGCAGTAGGAATTTACAAATCTCAATTCACGGCGCAGTATGATATGGGAATTCAATGTAAATACTGACATCAAAGGTTTAAATATGAACGAAAATTTTAAAATTGATCTATTGTCAAAAAAAAGGCAAGCTAAAAGAAAAATTTGGGATTTGAAGCGCAATCTTTCTAATGGAAGTATCACGCAAAACGAGTACGATCTACACAAAAGCCTGCTCGAAGACTACATTAAAATATTAACATTACGACATACAAGAATTTTTGTAGAAGAAGATTTAATAAATCTGTCAAATCACCGAAGTCGAACATTCACAACAACTCAGCATACTACATTAGTAAATAAAATTGATGTAATCGATTATGAAATTGCTGATTTAATAAACTCTTTGAAGAGTAAAATATCGAATGCGCAAAATTCATATCCAAGTATCAGGATATTATAAGAGTACGACGCCGTCGTATTTGAACCTTATTTGCAGAGGAAAAATGACAGCCTAACGGCGGTTGCTTCATTGCGAGATGCTATTTAAAAGACCGCGTTGAGCGGTCTTTTGTATCTCACAATATATTAAAAAATGACTTTGGATTATTGTTTTAATAACATTTCAAAATCCTCATTCCAATGCGTGTTTTGTGAAATGCTGGTATCTATTTCATCAAGCAGCATATCATGAGAAAGTATGCTCAAGGGGTCATTCCCATTTTTACCAAAACGCATCGTAGTTTCTGCTATTTCCCAATCTTCTTCACTGATTGATGGCTGTATTGCATGGCAGTAGATAGCCCTCACATCCTTATCATGACAGTCAAAATTATTGATACTTTCTTCAATCTTACGAGCTCTTTCAAATTCGACGGCTGGGCCATGTAAAGTTTCATATGATATATGTACAATTGTCGGGGTATTATCTGGTACCTGTCGTACTGCTTTGCTCAAATGCGTTTTAATATCTTTTGCTTTTTTATTAATAGATTCCTCTGCTATACATTCCCAACGAGCACAGTAACCAGATTTTATTCCAGTGCAAAAAACATTAAGTATGTCAATACCGTCGTCCGGACCTACTCGTACAAGTTCTTTTGGGACACAAAGATGAGTGTAATTTTTGCTGCTGCTAAAACTTCCGGCCAACAACGAAACCATCTGTGGAGAGTTCCATTTAACCATGTATTTATCAAAATGGTTATTGACATTTTTCATGTCTATTCTATTAATCAGTATAATAATTTCATTATTTTCTATTTTAAGTAATTTTTTCGTCGAAATCTTAGATTTAATTCCATTGAAGGCTTTTGCTAGAATATATTCATCTGTGTCTTTTACTTCAACCTTGAAAAGCACGTCTAAAAATATATTTTGTCTAGATCGAGTTAGAATGGGTACTAAATTGAACCATCTTTTCCTCCATTCTTGACGTTCATTTTCAGAATATTCAGTTACTTTAGATAAACGCTTACACTCAACAAAAAAGCTTTCCTCACCTTTAGTCACTTTTAAATCAGGAGTTTTATTTAATGCTGTTTCTGGAATAAACTCTACTCTATAGCCATTGCGAGCATACATAATAGCAACAACTAATTCAAACAATGTTGAATCAGGTTGATTTATTTTACTGTTAAGAAATTCAGATAGTTTTTCATCAATCCCATCTATTTTCTTTGCAAGCTCAATATGTCTCCCGACAGCTGCAAAAAAGGGAAATACTCGGGCTGATTGCGCTAACTCGCTAACTAAAGGTCGTTCTTGTAAGCATTCTACCAGAAAGAGATACCATGCAACCCAATCCTCATGAAATGCCACCCTATTCTTTTGCTCTTCTACACTCTTCGCTGCCTGTTCAAAATTCTTATAGGCGTTATCTTCCTGTTCTCTGAAGTACTTGACCACATTTTCTTTGCGAGCCTCCCAAGTATCCTTTTCAAGATAAGATAAAAACCATTCCAATGCGATTTTCGTATGATGATACCAGTGACTGGTATCCGCTGCTGCAAAAATTTCTTGTAGTTCTTTTGAATATCCCGATGCCTGTGGGTTAGCCATTTTGACCTCATCATTGTTAATTTGTGAGATTGTACAACTTATAATGCATCTTCCGGAGCGGGCATCCAAGTAAGATATCAGGCTAAATTAGGCAGTAATGTAATACATCCCAGGTCAGTTAGGCTGTCCACCCATAAATTCCAACAGTACAAAAAAAACATAAAAATGATTGGAACGTTATCCCAGGTTACAGCTCATCGTTTCCTTTTGACCTCAAATACAAATATCCCAGCTCTTGCAGATCGATTGTATGATTGACAGTCCGCTCCTGGCACATAGCAGCCCCTGAACTAATGACATTCCCCCGTAATTATCAACGCGCCGTGCCTTCACGCTAGCCCGGCCGCTGCGTCCGGAAGGGTTCACCCTGTCGTCATGCTCACCCGTTCCCCGTCGAAGCGGCGCATTCAGCCCGCTGTCGACGGCGCGTGCGGCTTCACTGACGCCCTTCCTTCCTCCGCTTTTCTCCGGGCTGTTGTGCCGGCACGGCGCAAACGGTGCCGCATCAACCGGAGACACAGATATGAAGAAACTGACCCGCATCACACTCAGTAGCGGTGAAATGGCCATTTACCTGGATGGCTGGTACCTGGCCAGTACGGAGCCGGATGACCGGGCTGATTGCCTCGATGACATTGTCACCGGCCTGCTCCGCATGCCGGGTATGACGCTGCAGGACATTGACGCGCCGTGCCCGGCGCATGAGGATTGGTGCTGGAATGATGTAGCGGACGGCGTGTTTGCCGCGCGCCAGCCTGACGCGGGGGAGTGTACGGTGGCCGCCTTCACTGACCGGCTGTCCCGTTACCCGGCTGATACACTCTGCTGCGGCACGTTCTGGCTGCGGGAGGATTTCCTCACGCTCGATGCCAGCCTGACAGATGAGCAGATACGACTTGCCATGAAAGTGGCACAGAAAAACCATGACGCGAATACCGGATACAACTGGGAATCCCTGCGGGGCGCGATTGAATACGTCAAAGGCTGAGTAAGGGTTGCCACCTGGCAGAAGAAGGGAGGAAAAGGAAAAAAGGGGCAGGGGACATCATCTCCTGCCGGCTACATAAACTCAGTGGCACCTGAACCTTGTGCTCTTTATCCCACCTATTCTGGCAGACGAACCTTAACTGGACATTAATTAACCATAAAAATAGCGTGGTAACCGGGTTTTTCCTGCACATCTCCTGCCCACAGAATAAGGCTGTCGCTGCGCTCCGCTTCTCTGCCGCCATCCGTCCTGCCGTCCGCCCGGCGGCGGGCCGGAAGTGCCGTGCCCTTACTGTAGCCGGGCTGCTTCTCAAACAAGCGAAGCTGTCGCCGGCCTGCTCACCCGTTCCCCGCCGTGCGCGGGACATTCAGTCCGCTCCGGCGGCGCGTGCGGCTTCGCGTCCGCACTTGTTTGCTCAGCTGTTCGCCCGTCTGTGTGGCGGTCACGGCACCACAGGGGTGCCCCTTCATACACAGGAGCAGAACATGTCCCGTTTCATGCAGGGTGACAGCGTACAGCTGATGGCCACTTTTCCGGATAACAGCATTGATTTCATTCTCACGGATCCGCCGTACCTTGTCGGCTTTAAGGACCGGTCCGGCCGTTCGATCGCCAATGACGTTAACGATGAATGGGTATTACCGGCCAGCCAGCAGATGTTCCGCGTGCTGAAAGCCAACAGCCTGGCGGTGAGTTTCTACGGCTGGAACCGCGTTGATACCTTCATGCAGGCCTGGAAAGCGGCCGGCTTCCGCGTCGTGGGCCATCTGGTCTTCACCAAATCCTATGCATCGAAATCCGCCTTTGTCGGCTACCAGCACGAAAGCGCGTATGTCCTGGCAAAAGGCCGTCCGGCGCTGCCGCAGAATCCGCTTCCGGATGTGATGCCCTGGGAATACACCGGCAACCGGCATCACCCGACCGAAAAGCCGGTCAGTATTCTTCGCCCCCTGATTGAGAGTTTCACCCGGCCCGGTGACCTGGTGCTGGATCCATTTGCCGGCAGCGGCTCGACGTGTGTGGCCGCCGACCAGTGCGGCCGGCGCTGGATTGGTATCGAGCTGATGGAGCAGTACCACGCCGCCGCCCTGCAACGGATTGGCGAACAGCGAGCTCAGCTGCGTGCGGTTGCGGCCTGATGAGCCCGGCCGGCGCGTAATGAAAGACACGGCGGGCGGGACACGACGCCCGTGATGCAGAACAGATAAGAGAGAAAATCATGCTGTACGGAACCCGTAAGGAACTGAACAAAAAACTGAAACGCGCCTTTGGCGATACGGAAAAATTTGCCCTGCTGGTCTGGACCCGCGAAACCATCATGGGCGCGGCAGAGGACATGACCGAGCAGGAGGCGGACCACATTCTGGCGGAGATTGGCGGGGCCGGCAGCGGCGACCACGCGGAAGAGGGGATTTCCTTCGGCACGGTGCTGGAACTGCTGGCAGGTCTGCGGGCGGCGCCGGTGATGGTCAGCGTGCCGGCTGCACTGCTGGAACGGGTGAGCGACTGGGCTGAGCGCTGTCTGAATGAGCAGGATGCGATCGCCTGGCAGGCCGGCGGGGACACGCCGGAGACGGTGGCGCGGGGACTTGCAGCCCTGAATGCCCTTAAACAATTCACGAAAGCCTGAGCGCGGGGAGAGACACCATGAACGGACAGACCTCTGAGACGGCAGCGGGTAGTGAACTGATGGCGGATGTGGCCGCCATCGATGATGCGCTGACGGCAATCTTCCTGCGCATCCATACGATGCGCCAGCGCTGGCCGCGCGACAGTGACCGTGCTGAAACCCGGCTTGCCATGCTTGCCGTGGAGGACATTAACGAGGCACTTCATGACGCATCCCGGCGTGTTGCACGGCTGCGGCGTTGCCTGAGTCTTTGAGGAGTGCTAAGCGGGGTGGTTATTTTGTGACCACCCTGATTTTTTTCGCTGCCACCGGTGCCGCGCGGTTTTTATCCACAGGGTTATGCCCGCATTGTGCAGTTGCGCTGTGGAAAAGGATGTTGCTGCGCGCCGCTGTCTTTCCGCCTGCGGCGGGGAAGGGCAGAAAAACCGGCCCGTGCGGTCTGCGGCCGGTGCCGTGACTTCACTTTAGCCCGGCCGCTGCGTGTTCAAGAGATCGCAAGCTCGCCTCCTCCCCCGTTCGCACTCGCCTCACCGCGCTTACTCCCGTCGCGCCTCCGCTCATGCTTCGCGTCACCGCCGTGCGTAATCCCGCCTCGCGCTCGCTTGCGCTGCGGCCTCGTCGTCGCTCCTGAACACTCCGCTTTCCGCCGGGCTGCCATTCAGTCACGGCACAGGCCGTATCGGTATTCACCCTTAACAGCGGAGATTTTTATGCACACGTCCACCCCTGACTTTCAGCCCGCCCGTATTCTGGACGGTTACGTCAAACTACGGTTCCTGCCAGCTCTGTTTGGTCATGATTTCATCTGCGCCGAAAACAACGTTTACAGCTATGCCGCTCAGTATCTCGAAGGCTATGACGGCGGTGTGTGGGACTACGCCGTATTTCCGGAGGGAGGCGGTTTTATGAAACCTGAAGGTGAGGAATGCTGGCATTTCAGCAATCCGCAAAATTACGCCGATCTGACCCTGAGCAGTGAGGCGGCGGGAATTGTCATCACTGCTCTGGTACTGAATCACCGGAGCTGGATGTATGACCGCCACGACGAGGAAGAACTGTGCCGCCTGTACTGCCGCCGTCACCAGCAGTTAATGGCGTATGCCGAATGCCACCCGGAAGCCGCCGCCATTTTCCGCGCGCTTGACTGAACACCACCGGGGCGGCGCTGCCGCCCCCTGACAGGAGACAAACACATGTACGGAACCGTGAACGCGCTGTGCGCGAAACTGACTGAAACATACACCCCGGATGAGCCGCTGGCGCTGATTGTCTGGTCAAAAGAGGACGTGCTGGCCTGCCTGGACGATGACAGCGTGACAGAGGACACCGCCGCGCAGATTGTCGGCCTGATTGCCGGATTGGACGGACTTCATGAGGGTGGAGTGGGCGTGGAAACCCTGCTTTGCCTCCTTGAGAACCTTCGCGCGGAGGAAGCCCTTCAGCGCCAGGTTTCGGTGCCCGCCTTCGCCCTTGAAAAAGTGATGACACTGGCGGGGGAGTTTCTGCGCATGGAGGAGATTCAGGGCGGGGAGGGGGCGGCGCAGCGCCTTTACCCGGATGAGGCCAGCGCACTGCGGGCACTGCGGGAAACCCTGGGGCTATAACACACCGGGCAGGGACGCCCGGAGCCGTTCTGCGGCCGCCTGAAAACCCTGCCGCTACGCGGCGGTGCGGAATACCCCGCGCCGCTGGCGCGGCCTTCCTCCGCACCTTCCCCTGGGGGTTGATGCAGCATTTCGCTGTTTTGTTGCAGATACTGACCGGTTTCGCTGTTTTCCGGCGTGCTGATGCACGGAATGCGATTTTTATGCAGCAGACGTCAGGTAAACAGCCGGGGCATGGACCCCTCCGGCTTCCCGTCCGTTCCGGCCGGGTCGTCGAGCCTCACTCCGCTAGGCGGCCGCGCAGCGCCCGCCAAGCTCCGCCGAACCCGCGTCGCGGTTTCGGGCCTGACGGCTAGAGTCTGATGTCTGAAGGTCAACGGCACCGCCTGCTGCGACCGTGCCGGTCGCGCCGCGTCCACCGCCCCGGCGGTGCCGGGGCTTTAAGGGCGCAACGCCGTTCCGCCGTTGCGGGTGTGTGCATTCTGTCAGTTCGCCGATGACCCTCCCCCTGACGTTCTCACGCGGAGGGCTGGTCGTAGCACCGTCATCCGCCTTCCGGAAGGGTACGCTTCGCCGTTCCTCGCCCGTTCGCACTCGCCGGAAACCCGGCTCGCTTGCGCTGCGGCCTCCGGTGACGCCCGTCCTTCAGTCGTCTGCCGTCGCCACTTTGCCCTTTGCCGCGAGAGAACTCACCAGGGAGATGGATTAACCATCGACGAGGAGAAAACCAGAATGCACACACGAAACGTCAACACCGCCGCTCAAGAATCTTCCAGGAAGATGGGTGAAAAAGACACGCGCCTGACTGATATGCAGACCATCGATGT
The DNA here is from genome assembly GCF_015167415.1 of Kosakonia pseudosacchari. Lineage (NCBI taxonomy): Bacteria > Pseudomonadati > Pseudomonadota > Gammaproteobacteria > Enterobacterales > Enterobacteriaceae > Kosakonia > Kosakonia pseudosacchari. The sequence goes on along the minus strand of NZ_CP063426.1, from coordinate 9,872 downwards.
CTTTAACTGGGTTTTCGCCGTAACGGCTGACGTGCCTGGCGCGCAATGCCATGACTTCACCCCGCCCGCAGATGCGGAAGAAATCAACGTATTTTTCGACGATGTTCCGGATTACTACGCCGTCTGGATTTTAAATAAATGGCCGGTTGCTGCGGCCATGCCACTCGATTCCATATTTCGTGTTTTACCTGACTCATTATTTTAAGGAGATGACCATGACCCGCTTATCCACCCGTTATGCCGTACCGACTTTTATGCGTAATACCCGTCCGCTGACCAATGACGAGTTAATGCGTGTCGTGCCCAGCGCGTTTTCGGTTGAAAAACATGAATCACGCTCCGAGCGTTATACTTATATTCCGACCATTACGCTGCTGGATAATTTACGCCGCGAAGGCTTTCAGCCTTTTTATGCCAGTCAGTCCCGCGTGCGTGATCCGGAACGCCGGGAATATACCAAACACATGATCCGCCTGCGTCGTGGAAATAATATGAGCGGGGCAGAGGTTCCGGAAATTGTCCTGCTGAACAGCCATGACGGCTCAAGCAGCTATAAAATGATCCCCGGTATTTTCCGCAGGTCTGCACTAATGGCCTGGTCTGCTGGAAATCCTTCGGGGAAATTAATGTACCCCACAAAGGGGATATTGTTTCGCAGGTTATCGAAGGCGCTTATGAAGTGCTTGGCGTGTTCGATAAAGTCACTGATAACATGGAGCAGATGAAAAGTATCCAGCTGGACAACCCGGAACGGCAGCTGCTCGGACAGATGGCACTGGATTATAAATATGGCGAAGGAAAAGCGCCGGTGACCGCTGAAAAAATTATCCAGCCGCGCGCATGGTATGACAAGGAAACTGATTTGTGGACATCATTCAATATCGTGCAGGAGAATCTGGTAAAAGGCGGGATCACCGGTCGCACTGCAAAAGGAAAAAGAAAAACTACGCGACCGGTAACCGGCATTGATGGTGATATAAAGCTGAATCAGGCGCTATGGAAAATGGCGGAAGAGTTCGCGAAATTAAAAAGCTGAAGAAAAATCCCCGGATATCCGGGGATTTTTTTATTCATTAACCGGGCGCGCAGGCGGCAATGTCATTGCGGCTATATCATTTTTATCCTTTCCTGGGCGCTGCGACAGAATATCCCTTCTTGCCAGCAGAATGCGATAAATGCTTTTAATCGAATCGGCATACGCCCGGCGCTGTTTCAGCAGTTTTATGCTGGGGCCTGTGTTATATATCCCCACACTGTCCCAGTTTTTACCGTAAGACCTGAAATTTCGTGCAAGTACCCATGCGCCGCTGTAAACGCATATGCATGGATCATTGAGCAGGTCTGATCGTGTAATATTGAATTTACGCAAAGTCTTATAATGAGAACTGTTTACCTGCATCCCGCAGACATCCTCTGAACCATCATTATTTGCCTTATTTACTGCATCGGCTTTAAGACGGCTCTCTTTAATCGAAATTGACATAAGCAGTAACGGGTCAATGTTATAATCCCGCCCGGCCTTATCAAAACACATTTGGGGAGCCGCGCTGCATGACATTGTCACGCAGAGCAGAAGTAATCCGGTTTTAATCATAAATTCTGCCTTTGCTTTTAAATCGCGCATAACGCTTCAGGAGATGCGCTTTAAAAAATACCCCCGCCGATCATTTAAATCAATAGCGACTCTTACAAACGCGCAGAGGGCGCTTCTGTGATGCATTTAAATGCGATCCTGAATAACAATTAGATCCTCTTACACGTTATTTTATTGCCGCTCTTTACTAACCTATAAAACATGACACCCCACGCAAGACTTCGTCTTGCAGTTTTTGTTTTTGAAATCAGGTGGTTATCCTGTAAAAATTGTGCCGATTCTGGAATAAAATCAAAAACATCACACAATGCGACACTATATTGTGCGACATATGTGTTACCTGTTAGTGTTGGTTTGTCGCAGGTATATCGCACAGTTGTGGATATTCTCTTAAATCAGTAAACTGCATATCACACAGTGTCACACTGTCGCACAAATATCGCACATAGCTACTACTGTATAAGCCAGATTTAATACATCCAGCGTAAAAGCCCACTCCGACCGGGGCCGGGTTTTTGCCACAAAAAACAGCCGGGTAGTGTCGGTTCCGACACCAGTTAAAAACAGGATTTAATATGGGAAGAGTGGGTATTTACCTGAAGGACAAAATAGAGCGTGAAGTACGTGATATTGTCCAGATGGATTTACAGAATGGTGCCAATCCTTCTGAAGCAAACATATCAGCAACCTGCAATGAACTTATCAGACTTGGACTTCTGGTCTACAAGAAAAATGACAGCGACGGCAATAACTTTAATCTGGAAGGTTTCCGGCGCGACCTGATTAAAAAAGTTGCCGGCTCGCGCGAGGGAATGATGATTCTTACCGCGCTGATTTCGGAAATATATGTTGAACTGAAAGGGGACAGGGCACCGCTGAGCCTAGAGGATATGATTAATAACAATATTTCCGCGATAAATACCGCTGAGAACATGGCGGAAACACAGCACTTCCTGGTTGCAGAAGAATAACCCCTGTGGCCGGCGAAAACACCGGCCATCACTCACATCATCACTCTGGTTTATTCCACGGAAGCGGGACTTCTTCCGTTTCCGCAATTTTCTCCCGCAGATACCACTCAAAAGCCATACAGAGCACTTTCAGCGCCTGCGCATCTTCATTCTGGTCAAGAATGCGCTCCGTAAAATAACCCAGAGAATTCATCAGCCTTGTCAGCATTTCATCGTTAAGACTCCGTTTGTGTACCCGCGCCATAATTCTGATTTCGCTCGCGAGATTCTCAGGGATTCGCATGCTGTACCCTGATGTTTTACCCGGAATAAGCACGCGCTCACCTTCCCGCCACATCCAGACCATCTCAGAACGCCCGCCCGGATTTACCGGATGGACAGAAATTTCCCTGCCTGCAGAAAATATATCTTCCAGCCATTCTTCAAATTTTACCGCCAGAGAAATTAACTTTTCCCCGTCAGCCGTTTTTATTACCGGCACATGTGGCTGATAATTCAGGGACATTAACAGGCGCGCAATAATTTCGTCGTTAACACTTCGCTCGCCAATTCGTGCGCAAACCCGTAATTCCATTAACAGGTTATCCGGTGCACGCAGCCGCCACTCTACTGTTTCGCCCGCACTGAACTTCCGTGGACGGCCGCGATTGCTCCACATTTTCTCTTTTACTTTCATTGCTATAGATCCCAGACAACGCAGGCGTCGTACCTGCATGACCTAGGGTATGTTCTACCATTACTCGGATAATTCCTATTATTGTTGAAAAGTGTGATGAGGCTCACAGTTTTTTTTTTTTAGGGTCATGAGACACTAATGCCCGCGTAAACAACCACTTACGCAAACCATTTTTGTTTACATCCGGAGAAACAAGCATGTTCAAGCAGGACAATGCCCTTAATGTCAGAAAGGGATGGGCGGTAGCGTCTTTATTTGGCAAAGCCCGTGAATATATTCAGTTTCGGCAGTTTTTAAAAAACGGAGGGTTAATTCTAATTTCGCTCATGGTCAGCCATTATGCGATGGCAAGCGGGGGTGATTTACTGGCATCTCAGGATTCAACCGTAACCAGTACCTTTGGTCATGGCTCCTCACTCGAAAAATATTTCTATTACGCTGAAATATTTATCGCGTTGTTTTTATATGTTAAAGCCCGCTCCCCGATGGTCTTCCTTGGTCTTGTTCTGGTTATTATCTTTACCCGTATGGGCTTCTCCCTGGCAGGTTAATCATGAGCGGGGAAGACGATAAATATTACTTCCCGGAAACTCTAAACCACCAGTCTCGATACTTCGGACTCCCCCTCGACGAACTCATTATTATTGCCCCCCTTACGTTATTAGGTGTCGCATTTAATATGTCGACCGCCCTGGGGATAGTTTCGGGTGTGCTCTGGTGGATAGTCAGATATCTGAAAAAAGGGCAGGGGTCTTACTGGTTACTGAATTTCTGTTACTGGCACCTCCCCACCTTAATTTTCAGGGTGACTTTCAGGTTAATTCCTGAATCCAGTTTCCGGCACTGGAGGGCGTGAACGCGTGAAATTAGATATCAAGCGTAACCGGGATAAATATCTCCGCTACGCATTCATCGGGATGGCCGCGTACTGCATTGCAGCCACCCTCGGCAACATACTGAGCGGTTCTCTGGCGTGGCATTTTGCCACTCAGCAGAAAACCATCACCACGCCCATGATTTTCAACCAGCCATTCAGTTCTGACGCATCGTCGGCTGACTCTTCAGCCATGACAATGTTCGCACTCTCTTTTCTGTATATGCGGCTTAACGTCAGCCCGGAAAACATCGATGTTCAGCAAAAAATGCTTCTCGGGTATGTTCCGGCGGAAAGCCGGAACGCACTCAAGAAAGCCCTCGATGTGGAAGCTGACCGGATAAAAAAAGGAGGCATTACCTGGCGGTACGACACACGCACCCTGCGCATGGTGAAACCCGGCGTGATTGACGCAGATGTCGTTCTCCACCCCTCAACCACCAACGGCAATATCACCACCGACCTGAAGGAGCAGGCCAGAACCTACCAGCTCCGGATGAGTTATGAGAACGGCATTATCAGACTGCTTGATATGACCGAACTCGTGCCGGCCACCACTAACTGAATCAGGACTGCCAATGAAAATACGTTTTTCACCGGCAGCTGCTGCTGTGTTACTGGCAACGGGATTGTTCACGGGCGGCCTTCGGGCCGCCATCATTCCCGGCGCCACACCTTTTGAGAATGACGCGTCCTTTACCGTCACGCTCAGTAACACCAACCCCAACAAAATCGTCATTGACGGGGAAATGGTGACCAGCATCAGCGGGCCGCAAGGGGCTTATGACAAGAAACCAACCGATGACGGAGCACTGATTCTGTCTCCCCTGGTTGGACAGAACTTCACTGTGTTTATCGAAACCGCCAGAGGTGCGGCGCTGAGCCTGAATGTTCAGCCGAAACCGGGACCCGGACGCACGCTGCGCTACACCCCGGTAAGCACCCTAAGAGTCAAAAATGACGACGCGAAAGCCTGGGAAGAAGGCCAGAGCTACGAGAAAACGCTCGTCAGTCTGTCGCGCAGTATCGCGAAGGGCGACATCCCGGAGGGATATCAGGATATCCCGGTCAGCCGCCTGCCGGTTTACACGCCATCGGTCACCGTGCAGCTGATCCCGGAGCGCCAGCTGGTCGGTACTCACCTGCGCATTGTGCGTTTCCGCATGAAAAACGCCGGCGTGGTCACCACACAGCTGCGTGAGCGTGACTTCTGGCGCAAAGGGGTACGCGCCGTGATGCTGTCGCAGAATCAGCTATATGCGAACGGGGAAGGGTATGTGTGGGTGGTGTTCTCAACAGACGGAGAACCTCATCCATGAACATCAATGTGAAGACCCGACGCACACAGATTGCCATCCTTGTCGGTGTGCTGATAGTGGCCGGTGTGACTGCCGCTGCCGTTATCACCTTCGGTGGCGAAGGTACTGGTGGCCAGCATAAGCCTAAACAGAACGCACCGGCACCCAACATGACCGGTGTTATCGGTCCTGCCTTTGACGAACAGGTTCAGCAGTCTGCCCTGACGCAACAGCAGGCCAAAACCTCCGCTATGGAAGCGCAGCTTAAGGAGCTGGCACAGGCCGTTGCGCAGAACAAAGCCGATTTTACCGCTCAGTTGCAGAAAAAGGACGCCGAGATTCAGCGTCTGAATGAACAGCTGACGAAGCCGGGTGCCACCGGCAGCAACGGACAACCCACCGGGCAGCAGACACCACCTGTTGCCCCGGACGGCACACCACTGCCGGGTCCGGTTGCTGCCGGTCAGGCCAGACCCCCTCAGTACACTGTCACCCCGGTGAACGGCGCGCCATCCGCCATTGGCGCAGCCGCAAATCAGGGCGCCGGGTTTTATCCCGGCGGCAGTGGTAATCGCATGACTGCGGGTATCGATAAAACCACCTTTAACTACGACAGCCTGAAAAAGAAACCCACTAAGCTGCCCTGGATATCCTCCGGCTCCTTCTCTGACGCCGTCATGATTGAAGGTGCTGACGCCAACGCCAGCGTCACCGGGCAGCAGAACAGCCGGCCTGTGACAATCCGCCTTCAGGGCAAAACCACCATGCCGAACAACCGCCAGTATGACCTGGACGGCTGCTTCATTGTGGGGGAAATCTGGGGCGACATCTCCAGTGAGCGCGGCGAAGTTCGCACCAAAACCATCAGCTGTAACCTGAAGAATGGCAAGGACATCGACATGGAGTTTGAAGGTCATGTCAGCTTCCAGGGTAAGGGCGGCATCAAGGGCACACCGGTGATGCGTAACGGCAAAATCATCGGCTATGCCGGCGCGGCTGGTCTGCTCTCCGGATTCGGTGAGGGTATCAAGTCAGCGGCTACGCCAGCCGTTGGCCTGGGTGCCACGGCGAACGTCAGTGCCGGTGATGTCTTCGGGCAGGGTATCGGCGGGGGAGCCAGCAAAGCGGCTGACACACTCAGTCAGTACTGGATTAAGCGCGCTGAGCAGTATCACCCCATCATCGATATCGGGGCGGGTAACAAAGTCACCGTGGTGTTCCAGAAGGGCTTCCAGCTTGAAACCCGTCAGGACAGCGAGGAAGAGAAGGCGAAAGCGGCGGCGAAGAACGCCGGCGAAACCGCGAAGAATGTTGTCGCAGGCAATAACACGCCGGTCGCCAGTTCATCCTCAGTCTCATCCGTTGGCAATGTTGACCCGGACGAAGTGCTGCGCCAGGCAAAAGGGCTGCAGCTCGGCGACACCATCAACTGAGGGGATAGCCGTGAAGAAAGACCTTAACACTAAAGTTCTGCGGCAAATACGCCGTGATATCAACCAGTGGAACGCGGGCGGCTTCCCGCCCGGTAAGCGATTATTTTATTGCGTATGGGGACTACCCACTGTCGGTGGGCTCCTTTGGGCCTTAGCGCACCCGGTTTTAGTATCAGCGCTTATAGCCTCACTTATCTCTGTTGTTGCTCTGGTTTTTGCCAGAGTTGTCTCTGCGACAACCCCAAAAACATGGAGTGAAGCCCTGGATAAACGGCTCTCCGTATACCAGCCGCAGAATCGGGTGGCCTGGAATTATCTACAGAAGACTGCCAGTAGAAAAGGAAAGCTTGACGTGCATGACCTCGAAAACTGGTACGAAAGTGAGGCTATTACCGTCTTCCCGCTGGTAAAGAAACCACTGCGTTTTCTGGACAATTACCGGGAGACAAAAGAGGAGGAAAGCCCTGAACAATGCAGGTATACCGGAAAGGAACACTCATGAAAAAAGTGCCCATAACACTGCTGATTATATTGATTAGCCTGGCACCGGCTCATGCGGAGATCATGACTTCCCTGAGAACATTCAATGAGCTATTCAGCGAAAGCGCTGAGACGGATAAGTTCCAGGCGCTGAAGCAGGAGTCAGAAAAAGCACAGGATGCGTGGCAGGCGTATTTAACGGTTACCCGTTCAGTTCCGGCTGATATCAATAATAACCTTCGTGATAAGTACCGGCAATTGGCCATCACACTGGCACTGAAGGCTGCCAGGGCCAATAACCCCGATGCCTTAACACTGGTTTATACCCGCGACGACGTCGATGTGCCGGAATTCTTGCCTGCCAGACAGCAGATGGTAAATGCATTGTTGACAGTTGCCGAAAAAGCGTCTGGCACTGCCGGAGATGCCAGGCTGCTGCTCGCTGCAGGGGATGTTCTGCAGAACGGGAGGCTTGTTGTTCAGAATAGTTTAAGGGCCGCCGCATTCTATGCAAGAGCCTGGCATGCCGGTTCAGATGTGGCTGCCTCCCGATTGAACTCACTGTTTATGTCAATAAAAGACCCTGCAAGCGCCTATCTATGGGCACTGAGGTGCACCGGGAATTGCGCCCTTGAAGAGGGACATAAAGCCTCGGATATGTTAACACCCAGGCAGATAACTTCAGTTCAGGGACTGGCGCGCGACTCGCGGGTTTTGACAGTAAACGGTCTGGGCTCTCAGGAGGATATCCGGTGAAAAGCTACTCGTGTCATAACGCTATACTGGCGCTGATGGCAATGCTGGTTTCAGCCATTCTTATGGCGTTTTCCACACCCGCAACGGCCGGAAAATCCTCCGGTTCTTCCGGCTCGTTCTCTTCCTCATCAAAGGGAACAGGGATTCGCAGCGTACCGTCCCGACTTTCCGGAGGGACGTCATCCGGTTCAGGTAAGGTTCAATACAAGAGTTTTAAACCTGTATCCAGTAGTGCTTCAGCCAGCGTCTCCCCCTCAGGCAGGGGAATGTATCCGAGCCGGTTTTCTGTCCTTGATCGTAGCAGTATTAAACCATCTGACAGACTTCAGACGGTTATACGGGAAAAGAAGAGCAGTGGACCGGGATGGGTTGGCACAGGGCTTCTTGTCTGGCTGCTGAGTCAGCACGATCTGTCAACTTCAGACAGGGAATGGGTACAAAGCCGGATAGATGATGCCCGGAAGGATGGCGAAGATATTGCACCACCCCCTCCTGAATTGTCTGACGTCATTTTTAACTGGGTACAGCCTGAAAAAATCGCGCCCGGACAGGGTGTCATTATCAAAGCTACAGCGATTAAGGATAAAAGGTCGTTAATCCCTGACTGCGAAATTAACGGCCAGCACGGGCATACGGAGGGCCAGAATACAGTGCTTGAGTGGAAAACTGATTCAGCTGTAAGCACGGTCGTACTTTGCTCCGCTGATGGCTGGACAGATATGCGACTTTTAACTGTTGGTGATTAATACCCGAAACTGACTCTCCAGCTATTCCGGAGCGGCTAAGTCGTTACCGCTGTGTATGTCATGCGCAGCGTCCTCCTGAAAAATGTAAATCCAGTCACTTTTAATAATCCCTTAATCCGGAGACATCCATGTATAAACTACTGGGCGCCGCACTGCTGTGCGGCGCGTTAACCGGCTGCGCCGGTATGAACTCAGATTTTGACTGTAACGCCACAGCTACCGATAAATGCCTGACCACTGCCGAAGCCAATAAGCTGGCCGCGCAGGGTAAGAGCATTGACGATATCGGTGTCGAAAAAGACGTAAAAAAGCCTGCGGGTGAAACCCTGCCGGCACTGCGTAACACAGCGCCGGTGGTCAGTGCTTCCCGCCCCGTTTCAGTCGCAGCAACCGGCACCACCCCGAAAACCATTGCACCGCGCCCGATTGTGGCTTCCCCGACGCCCTCCGTCAGCACACGCAGTTCACTGACTGGCCAGACGCTGTCACACCCCACAGTTCCGCAGTCTTATGTTTCTCCCGCCCGTTCCGTCAGCGATGCCGGGCGCGTGACCGCACAGCGCATCCCGGACGCCACACAGCGTCTGTGGATTGCGCCGTGGGTGGACACCGATGACAACTTCCATCAGCCGGCAGTCGTGGAGTTTGTGAAAAACAAAGCCCACTGGGATGAAGGCTTTCGCGTCATCGGGGAGGACGGGGAATGAAACATAACCCGGTGAAAATTCTGACTGTGGATATGGCATATCAGGAAGGCAAGGTGTTTCTGCGTGATGCCGGACGGAATGTTGTGCATGCCGGCGTGACCGGGCGGGGAAAACGGTGCCTGCTGGCGGATATGCCCGCCGGGAACGCGGTGTCCCGCAGGCTTCTCACTGACGACATGACGTCGTTCATGACGGGAGGGCAGGGGAATTAATGAAAACACAACGCAGAACCGGGGTGAAACGTGAACCCCGCAACTGGCAGGGAGGCTGCCGGTTCGCTGAAGAGACGCCTGACGCTGAACTGTCCGGCCTGCTGGAAGACACGCTGGGCCATCTG